>JAJAZE010000275.1 GCA_026785925.1 Pyrinomonadaceae bacterium | reverse complement strand
TTCGAGGCGGGGAAAACCTGGGCGGAAGCCGACGGTGACACGGCGGAAGCGATTGATTTTCTCGAATTTTACGGGCGCGAAATGCTCCGCTGGTCAGAGAAGCAGCCGATAACCAAACTCGCGGGCGAAGATAATCGGTTTGAATACGTTCCGCTCGGTGTCGGGGCGATTATTCCGCCTTGGAATTTTCCGCTGGCGATTATGGCGGGAATGACGATGGCGGCGGTGGTCTGCGGGAACACGACCGTATTGAAACCTTCGCCCGACGCGCCGACGATTGCTTATAAATTTATGGAAATTTTGGATGAAGTCGGCTTGCCGAAAGGTATCGTCAACTTCATCGCGGGCAGCGGCGCGAAAGTCGGCGAGCTTTTAGTGCAGAGTCCGAAGATTCGATTTATTTCGTTCACGGGTTCAAAAGCGGTCGGTTTGCATATTTACGAAGAAGCGGCGAAAAAGCGCGAAGGTCAGAATTGGATGAAGCGCGTCGTCGCGGAAATGGGCGGCAAAGACGCGATTATCGTTGATGCGGAAGCTGATTTAGAATCAGCGGCGATTGGCGTTGTCCAAGCCGCGTTCGGTTTTCAAGGACAGAAATGTTCGGCGTGTTCGCGTTTGATTGTTGATGAGACGGTTCACGATGAATTGATGGAAAAAGTCGTCGCGCTGACGAAAAATCTGAAAATCGGCTCGCCGACCGAAATTGAAACGAATATGACCGCCGTTATCAATCAAAAATCTTTCGACAACGCGCTCAAAGCCATCACGAAAGGTCAGGAAGAAGGCGGCAAATTAATCATCGGCGGAAACGGCGACAGTTCACATGGATTTTACATCGAGCCGACTATTATTGATGATGTCGCGGCGAAATCAACCGTCGAGCAGGAAGAAATTTTCGCGCCCGTTCTGGCGGTTATTAAAGCGAGAGATTTTGACCACGCGCTCGAAATCGCCAACGACACGCAATACGGACTGACGGGCGCGGTTTATTCAGCGAACGAGGAAAAGTTGGAAAAAGCCCGACGCGAGTTTCACGTCGGCAATCTTTATTTCAACCGCAAATGCACCGGCGCACTCGTCGGCGTGCATCCGTTCGGCGGATTTAACATGTCCGGCACGGATTCAAAAGCCGGCGGGCGCGAATATCTTTTGCAGTTTATGCAAGGGAAGTTGGTTTCCGAAAAAGTCGGCGCGACGAAAAGCGAGAGCAAGGAAGTTTTAAGCGCGGGCGACACGAGCGCGAAGGCTTTTTAGATTATTTGCGAGGTGATTTATGGCGACGAGTGAAGTTGATTTGATTGTGCAGAAAGCGCAAAAACTTTCGGCGGTGGAAATATTGAACTTAATTCAAAAGTTGACGATTAATGCGCGACTGAAGATTCAAGCGAAGGATGTTCGGAAAAAAAAATCCGAACAGCGCGAGGGCGTTTATTTCGGCAAATATGCGAATTATCCGGGACCGGAAACGACTGAAGAGGATTTCAAAGCGGTTGAATATCATTTTAACGAGGATGAGTGGAAATGACGGACAAGTATATTGTTGACACTCACGCGCTTGTTTGGAGTTTGGCGGGCGACAAAAAACTCGGCTCAAAAGTTAAAGCGGCGATGGACAATCCGAATAGTGAATTGGTTTTGCCCGTTATCGCTTTAGCCGAAGCCGTTGATATTGTGCGAAAAGGCAGAACGAAAATTCCCGATGCAGCAACGCTTCTCAACGACGTTTTCGCGGACGCAAGATTTGAAATTTATCCGCTGACCGTTGAGATTTTACTCGAATCGGAAAACGCTCTAGTCGTGCCGGAAATTCACGACCGATTGATTACGGCAACGGCTTTGAGTCTGGAAAAGCAAGGTTTTCAAGTTGCCGTGCTGACCAAAGACTCGGATATTATCGCATCGAAATTAGTTGAAATTATTTGGTAAGGAACAAGGGAGAAAAAATGAAAAATTATACGAAACCGACAGATGAAGAATTACGGCGTAAATTAACGCCGATGCAGTATGAAGTGACGCAGAAGGAAGGAACCGAACCGCCGCACCGCAACGAGTATTGGGACAATAAGGAAGAAGGTTTATACGTTGACATCGTTTCAGGCGAACCTTTGTTCAGTTCGTTTGAAAAGTTTGATTCGAGCTGCGGTTGGGCGAGTTTTGATAAACCGCTGGTTGCCGAAAACTTTATCGAATTAACCGATAGTAAATTCGGAATGCGGCGCACGGAAGTTCGTTCAAAAAACGCCGATTCGCATCTCGGACATATTTTTAATGACGGTCCGACCGAAACCGGTATGCGTTACTGTATGAATTCGGCTTCGATGCGGTTTATTCCGGTTGCCGAATTGGAAGCGGAAGGCTACGGCGAATATCTGCATTTATTTCAAGATAAAAATTAAGAACCGAAGAATTTTACCCGCGAAATGCACGAAAGATACGAAAATCAAACTAAATAATTTTCGTTTGTTTCGTGCATTTCGCGGGTAAAATTCTTGTAAGTTTTAGCGGGAAATCAATTTTATGAAAAATCGAATTATCAACAGCAAATTTCTTTTCGCGTTTCTGGCGTTGAGCGGTTTGATATATTTTTTGTCGCAAACGCCGAAATCGAATTTGCAGACTGTGCCGATGAATCAAACAAAGAATAGCTCCGAGCCGTTTCCAACCAAGCGGGTCGAATCGTCTGAAACGTGGCGGCGCGACGGTGAAGCGTTTGTCGAACGAATCAAAAACAAAAAGAATTTCGGCAAACGCGCCAGGAATGTGATTTTATTTGTCGGCGACGGAATGGGCATTACGACTTTGACGGCTTCGAGAATTTTAGAAGGTCAGATGCGCGGTGAAAGCGGCGAGGAAAACGAGTTGAGTTTTGAAAAATTTCCGTCAGTCGCGCTCTCGAAAACTTACAGCGTCAACCAGCAAACTTCCGATTCCGCGCCGACGATGAGCGCGATTATTTCGGGCGTGAAAACCGACGAAGGAGTTCTGTCGGTCAATCAAAACGTCGTCGTCGGTGATTACAAAACCGTCAAAGGCAATGAAACGAAAACGCTTTTGGAAATGGCGGAAGAACAAGGAATGTCAACCGGAATCGTCACGACGGCGCGTTTGACGCACGCCACGCCCGCTGCGTGTTACGCGCATTCGGCGCATCGGGATTGGGAAGCCGATGCCAATTTAACCGCCGATGCCAGGCAAAATAATTTTCCCGACATCGCCCGGCAGCTAATCGAATTCGCCTACGGCGACGGTTTGGAAGTCGCGCTCGGCGGCGGGCGCACGAAGTTTATTTCCAATCAAACTGCCGACCCGGAATATGCGGATAAAAAAGGCGAAAGGTTAGACGGGCGCGATTTGCCGAAAGAATGGACGACGAAATATCCAAATTCAAATTACGTTTGGAATAAACAGCAATTCGATGCCGTTGACGCGAGGAAAACCAAACATCTGCTCGGACTTTTTGAAACTTCGCACCTGAAATACGAACACGACCGCCCGAACGACAAAGCGGGCGAGCCGTCTTTGAGCGAGATGACGACCAAAGCGATTGATGTCGTTTCTCAAAATAAAAAAGGTTATTTTCTGATGATTGAAGCGGGCAGAATTGACCACGCCCACCACGACGGCAACGCTTTTCGCGCTTTGACCGAAACGATTGAATTATCGAACGCCGTCAAAACTGCGCTTTCAAAAGTTAATTTGAATGAAACTTTAATCATCGTGACCGCCGACCACAGCCACACTTTTACGATGGGCGGTTATCCGATTCGCGGCAATAATATTTTGGGTTTGGTCAGAGAAGTCGGGCGCGGCGGAATGCTCGAAGAAAAACCGGCGAGCGACAAAAATTCACAGCCTTTTACGACGCTCGGTTATCAAAACGGCAAAGGCTACGTCGGCGGCACGCGCCCGAATCTGACGCAGGAAACGGTGACGAATCCCGATTACAAACAGGAAGCGTCGGTTCCCCTGAACGACGAAACGCACGGCGGCGAAGACGTGGCGATTTTTGCGACCGGCGCGGGTTCGTATCTGATTCAGGGCGTGATGGAGGAAAATTGGATTTTCTACGCGATGCGCGACGCTTTGCACTTAAAGAAATAAGCCGCATCTCTCAAGCAAAACCTCGGAACGCAGGCGACCCGTCTGCGTTCCGTTTTATCTATAATGAACGACTTCCGCTGTGTTATGACCATACGCGACAGCTTCGGCGAAACCCAAACTCGACCGCGTGAAATTGCCGACGAACGGTTTAATTTTAGAGTGGAACGAAACTGTTAAGAAATTTTTAATACTCTCGCAATCAAATTTTAACTTCGCGGGTTCATCCTTAAATCAAGAACAGACATCTTTTTTATAATTCAAAATTTGCTGACGGAGAACTTTCAAAAGTTTTGAAAGCCCGTAGATTATATTTTCGCCGTCGAACGGACGGTCGAAAATTCGTGTTCACGCCGAACAATCGAAATGTCGCCGCGTTCTTGAGAAGGATTTTATTTAACACAACAGGATTTGCTGAGGGAGAATATGAAAAGACAAACACACATCGGATTTCTAATGCTGCTGACGATGATCGCCGCAGTCAATGTCGCAGAGGTCAACGCGCAAGCCGCGCCGACGGTGCGAATCAATTTGCCGGAAAGATTTCGCGTGATAACCAATCAATATTTCGATTTGCGCGTCGAAGCTGAGGGCATTAACCGCTCGACGGCGCGAGTCATCGTCGAAGCCGAAGCCGACGGCGTGACCGAATCATTAAACGTCGCCGGAGCCACCGAAATTACCAACGACAACGATGCCAGCCCGCTCACTTTGGATAAAGCGTGGACGTATCGCCGCGTGAGTTTTACCACGCCGGGCATTAAAACGA
>JAJAZE010000274.1 GCA_026785925.1 Pyrinomonadaceae bacterium | reverse complement strand
TCTTTAGAAAAAATTGAAAGTTTTATGATAATTTTCTGAGACAGATATGAAAAGCCGGTTAATGAAAATCTACGAGTTCGGAAAGTTTCGCGTTGACGCGCCGGAAAAGATTTTGTTTGACGGCGCGGAAGTTGTTTCGTTGACCCCGAAGGCTTTCGAGACGCTGCTGCTGCTGATCGAAAACTGCGGACACGCCGTTTCCAAAGAGGAAATTATGCAGACGGTGTGGCGCGACGCATTCGTCGAAGAAAACAATCTGGCGCAGAACATTTGCTTTCTGCGGAAAGTTTTGGGCGAAAGCGCGGGCGGCGCAAGATTTATCGAGACGGTTTCCAAGCGCGGCTATCGCTTCATCGCGCCCGTCCGAATAATCGAAAACACCGAGCCGGATTCGATCACGCTCGAACGCACCCGCGCCCGCATTACGATTCGGGAAACTGAAGAATATGAAGAAGAAAAGAGCGAATCAAGAGACGCGGAGACGCAGAGACGCGGAGATGTCGAATCAAATTTGAGCCTTGAAAATAAAGTCTCCGCCTCTCAACTGCTTCCCGCCCACGCGCCCGAAACGCATTATGTGAACAACGGCGACGTGAATATCGCTTACCAAGTCGTCGGCAGCGGCGATTTGGACATCGTTTTCGTGATGGGCTGGGTTTCGCATCTCGAATACTTTTGGAAAGAGCCGCATTTCGCCGGATTTTTAAATCGTCTCGCGTCGTTTTCGCGTTTGATACTTTTCGACAAACGCGGCACGGGTTTGTCCGACCGTGTTCCGCTCAACGAATTGCCGACGCTCGAACAAAGAATGGAAGACGTTCACGCCGTAATGAACGCGGTTGATTCGGAACGCGCCGTTTTAATCGGCGTGTCCGAAGGCGGTCCGATGTGTTCGCTGTTCGCCGCCACTTATCCTGAAAAAACCGTCGCGCTCGTGATGATCGGGACTTACGCCAAACGCATCTGGGAAGCGGATTATCCGTGGGGCGTTTCCAAAGCCGACCGCGAGAAGTTCTTTGAGGTGATGCAGCGCGATTGGGGCAAGCCGGTCGGCATCGAAGAACGCGCCCCGACGCTGGCGCACGATGAAAAGTTCCGCGATTGGTGGGCGACTTATCTGCGAATGGGCGCGAGTCCGGGCGCGGCGGTCGCGCTGACGAAAATGAACGCCGAAATTGATGTCAGAAATGTTTTGCCGACGATTCGCGTCCCGACGCTGGTGATCCACCGCAGCGGCGATAGGTGTCTGAAAGTCGAAGAAGGTCGCTTTGTCGCATCGAAAATTCCGGCTTGTAAATACGTCGAACTCGGCGGCATTGACCATCTGCCGTTTGTCGGCAATCAAAACGAAATTCTCGACGAAATCGAAGAATTTTTAACCGGTGTGCGCCACGCCGAAGATTACGATAGAGTTTTGGCGACGGTGATGAACATCAAAATCGTCAATGTGCCGTCAGACGAATTGATTGAAAATTCGAGAAACTACGTCAGCCGTCAAATCGAGCTTTTCAAAGGACGCGAGATTTCCTTTGACGAAAACGGCGTGTTGGCGACCTTCGACGGACCGGCGCGGGCGATTCGCTGCGCGGCGGCGATTACCGAATCGGCGCGGCGTTTAAGTGTGCAGGTCAAAACCGGACTGCACACGGGCGAGTGCGACGTGCGCGGCGAAAAATATGGCGGTTTCGCCGTTGATTTGGCGAAGAAAATTGCGGCAGAATCCGTGACGGGCGAGATTTTAGTTTCGCGCACGGTCAAGGATTTAGTCGCCGGTTCGGGAATCGTTTTTGGAGAATACGCAGTGAAAAAATTTGACCGCGAACACGGCGAATGGCGTTTATTTTTTGTTAAATAATGAACGGAAATTTAATGTGAAAAGTAAAAAGTGGAAAATGCCGCTGCCAAATATATTTGGTTCAATAACGACAATTTTTCTCAACTTTTTACTTTTGCCTTTTTACTCAAACTGCGCGGCTAAGTTTTCTCTAAAATAACCTGCGCGACGGCGTGGTCGGTCGTGTGTGAAAGCGACAGATGAATTTGATCGGCTCCGAGATTTTCCAAAATCGTTCGCGCTTCACCGGCGATGTTTAATGACGGAACGCCGTTTTCGCCGGAGGAGATTTCGATGTCGTGCCAGGTGATTTTCCCGCGCCAGCCGGTTTTTAACGCTTTTAAGAACGCTTCTTTGGCGGCGAATCGCGCGGCGTAAGACTGCGCTGAAGCCGCGCCTTTCGCTTCACAGTATTGGCGTTCGCGCATTGTGAAAACCCGTTCGACAAAACGCGGCGTTCTCGAAAGAGTTTCGCGGATGCGATAAACTTCAATAATGTCTATTCCGATGGAAATTATCATAAGTTCAAAGTCCGAAGTTCCGAGTTCCGCGTCAAAAAATCAAAAGCCGGAAAACGAAGACCAATTTGATGAAACTTTAGCAGATTCGGGCTTTTATTGGCGAGAAAAAAATGGCGTAAAAGTTTTAATTTGTCGTCTCCTCGAAGAAAAAGGTTTCGTCAACGGTTTTTCGACGAGGCTCGGCGGCGTAAGCGACTTTCCCGAAAGTTCTTTAAATCTGGCAGGTTATGACGAAGATGCGGCGGAAAATATCGCAGAGAATCGGCGGCGATTTTTAGAAGTTTTCGGCGCAGACTTCACGCTCGCATCGTGTTGGCAAACTCACGGCGCAGACGTGCGAATCGTCAAAAATTTGGAAGATGCAAAGGACGGAAATCGTAAATTCGACGCGCTGGCATCTGATTTGAAAAACATTCTGGTCGGCGTAAAAACCGCCGACTGTGTGCCGGTTTTGCTTGGCGACGTGAAAACAAAAGCATTTGCGGCGGTTCACGCGGGCTGGCGCGGAACGGTTGATGCGATTGTCAAAAACGCTTTTGAAACGATGCGCGAAACTTACGGCACGAAGGCGAAAGATTTGATTTGCGCGATTGGTCCGGCGGCGACCGGCAAAAATTACGAAGTCGGGCAAGATGTCATTGACGCTTTCGAGCGAAACTTTTCCACCTGTGGAAATCTTTTTCACAAAACCCGCGAAGGACACGCGCTGATTGATCTGCATCTGGCAAACAAAGAACAATTATTAAACATCGGCGTTATGCTGGAAAACATTTTCACCGCGCCGTTCTGCACGATGGAGCGCACTGATTTGTTTTTTTCCTATCGCGTCGAGAAAAAACTTCACGGAAAAACCGGCAGACTGCTTTCGGTGATCGGAATAAAAAATTAACTGAAACTCATTGATCGTCCGGCGCGAATAACAATGTATGGTGATCAAAAAGCCGAACGAAATAAAGTCCAGCGAAATAACCGACGAGCAGACTTATCTGAGCCGCCGCAATTTTATTCGCGCCGGACTGCTTGCCGGAACGACTTTAGCGACGACGGGCGTTTATCGTTTTCTCAATCCGCCGCCGCCGAAACCGTTTATTACCGCTGAAATTCAGGACGTTACCAAGCCGACGGATTTTCAAACGACGGAAAAACTCAACACATTTGAAGAAATCACCAACTACAATAATTACTATGAATTTTCGACGAGCAAAACCGCCGTCGCTCGCCAAGCTGAAAATTTTATCACGCGCCCGTGGACGATTGAAGTCGGCGGTTTAGTCCGGAAACCGAAAACTTTCGACATCGAAGAACTTTTAAAATTCGGTCAGGAAGAGCGAATTTATCGTTTTCGGTGCGTCGAAGGCTGGTCAATGGTCATTCCTTGGATCGGTTTTTCTCTGAAAACGCTTTTGGATAAAGTCGAACCGCTCGGCACGGCGAAATACGTCGCGTTTGAAACGCTCTACGATTCCAAACAAATGCAGTCGTCGTTTTCCGCCGGAATTGATTTGCCATACGTCGAAGGTTTGCGGCTTGACGAAGCGTTGCATCCGTTGACGATTTTGGCGACCGGACTTTACGGCAAGCAGATGCCGAATCAAAACGGCGCACCGATTCGGCTGATCGTTCCCTGGAAATATGGTTTTAAAAGCATCAAATCAATCGTCAAAATAAATCTGACGAGCAGCGAACCACCGACGACCTGGAACATTGCCGCGCCGTCCGAATATGGATTTTATTCCAACGTCAATCCGAACGTGCGCCATCCGCGCTGGTCGCAGGCGACGGAAAAGCGCATCGGCGAATATACGCGCCGGGAAACTTTACTGTTTAATGGTTACGCCGATGAAGTCGGCAAACTTTACGAAGGTATGGATTTGAAAAGATTTCTTTAGTCGCTGAAGTTCAAAACAAAAAAGCTGAGGATTTTTGTAGAAATCCTCAGCTTTTTTGTCTGCGGAATATATCGGTCAGGGAAGCGGAACGTCGCCGCTGGTTCCCCAATTTTGCGCCCGCGTCGCGCTGTTGGAATTTTGCATAATATACCAAACGCCTTCCGCCGGACGGAAAACCGCAAAGTCGCTTTTGCCGTCGCCGTCATAATCGCCGGGCGCGGGAATGTCGGTCGAAGCACCGTAAGCGATGCCGCGAAACGTCCGGTCAATGCTTCGCAAATAATACCAAACGCCGTTTGACGGTCGAAACACGGCTAAATCCGCTTTGCCGTCGCCGTCGTAATCGCCGAGAACCGGCTTGTCGCCGCTCGCGCCGAATTGGACGGCGGAAAATCCGTCGCGGCTTTGCTGCAGATACCAAAAACCGTCGCGGAAAACCGCGAGGTCGGTTTTGCCGTCGCCATCATAATCGGCGGCGATTGGTTTGTCAGTTGCCAAACCGAACTGCGCGGCGCGAAAACCGTCGCGGCTTTGCTGCAAATACCAAACTCCGCTGCGGAAAACCGCGACATCGGCTTTCCCGTCGCCATCGTAATCGCCCGCCTGCGGCACGTCGCCCGCTTGTCCGAATTGAACTCCTTTAAATCCGTCGCGGCTTTGCAGAATATACCAAACGCCGCCGCGAAAAACTGCAATGTCGGTTTTGCCGTCGCCGTCGTAATCTTCCGGTGCGAGCGTGTCGCTGCCGAGTCCGAAACTGCTGGCGGCGAGATTGTTGTCCGAAGAACGTAAAATATACCAATTGCCGCTTGACGGTCGAAAAACTGAAACGTCGGTTTTGCCGTCGCCGTCAAAGTCGGCGTGTTTGGCTCGCGCCGCCGTCGCCACTTCGCCGAAAACGGTAAATTTGAATGCCGGAGAAACCGCCGTGCCGTTTGCCGCGTCCGAATCGGAAACATACCAGCGTCCGAAAAATGTTTGACCGATTAACGCGGAATCGTTTGGAATCGGCAAACTGACCGAGCCGTAACCGTTGCCGCTGCCGCTGCCGGAAAGCTGCACGGTCACGCGGGCGAATGAACCGCCGGTCGGCGGTGCGCCCGTTCCGGGATCGGTGTTGTTGATAACTAAAACGGCGTTCGCGCCGCCGAGCGCGTTTGAAACGCCAACGGTAAAATTCGGATTGCCGACGAGCGGCGGCGCAATCGCCGTCGCCTGCGGAATGTTTCCGCCCGCGCCGACGGTTCCGCTTCCGGTAGTTTGCGGGACGCGGTTCGATTCGGTGTAAAGCAGCGGGCGATTGAAATTTCCCGTTCCCGCCGCCACCCTCGAATCGGTCAGCGGACGTTTTAGAAACGCCGCGAGATCAGCTTTTTGTTGATTTGAAAGATTGCGCGGGCGAACGCGCGGGTCTTTGTTCGGTGCGTTGAAATCGCCGCCGCGATTGTAAAATTCGATGACTTCTTCGAGCGTGTTAAAACGTCCGTTGTGCATATACGGTGTGCGAAGCTCGACGTTTCGCAAACTCGATGTGCGAAACTGACCTAAATTCTGCGGATTTCCCGTCACTTGGAATCTGCCCGTGTCTTCATTTGTCGGACGAACGCCGATGTAGTGAAATTGGTTGTCGCTCAACAACGCCCCGGAGTGACAGGCGTTGCACTGCGCCTGATTGAAAACGCCCTGCCCGCGCTGTTCCTGCGCCGTTAAAGCCGTAATGCCGGAAACGGCGGCATCGAACGGTGTGCGGTCTGAATAAACCGTCCGCTCGAACGTGGCGATTGCCATTGCAATTCGCGCCGGAGTAACTTCGCTCGTGCCGAAAGATTCCTGAAAAAGTTCGGGATAACCGCGCCCGCCGATCCATTCATTTAGAGCTGTCGGCACAGTCGGTGAAAGCGCGAGCGGTTTCGAGACGACAATGCGCGAGGCGATGTCGAGCCAATTGCGCCCGCCGTGTGCCATTTCCGTCGAACTGACCGGCGGTTCGAGAACCTGGCTTTCGAGTGCCGCGCCGTTCGGCAAAATGACCGCGCCGCTGATCGGGTCGGTAAAAACGCCGGTCGCGCGTCCGTCCCAAAACAGAGAATTAGGATATGCCGCGTCAATATACGATTTCGATTTGCGCCCCGTGACCTGCTCTCTGAATCCATAGACGGGCGACCAATTATAGTTCCCATCGGCGTTATTACTGATTACGCCGGGCGAAGCGAAAACGTCGTCCGCGCTGTTGAAAACTCCGTCAAATCCCGGATTCATCGCCCGCGCATTATTGTTGACCGAACGTGCATCCGAGCCGCCGTTGCCGGCAAAATGACAAGTTCCGCACGAAACGGTGCGCGTCGAAGAAAGCTGTTCGTCCCAGAAAAGCGTTTTGCCCAGAAAAGCCTTCGTCGCGGTAACGGGATTTCCCGGCGGCGCGGGCGGCGGATTCAAAGTTCCCGCACCGTTGTTGCCGACGGCGCGAAGTCCCGTGTCGGCTTGGCTGAGATTGCTGACAGTGCTGCTGTTTTCCGCGCGAACCCAATAAAGATAGGTTTGCCCGGCAACCGCCGTCGCGTCGAAAAACTCGCCTGCGACGGTCGTTCCCAAACTCGTCGCCGTCGTGCCGTCGTTCGTCGTGTTGCGAAAAACTCGATAGACGTTTGCGTTGCGAATCGTGTCCCAGGTTAAGCCGACTTTCGTCGAGTAACTGCCGTCGGACGCGCTCACGCCGGTCGGCGCGGAAAGCGACGTGCCGCTTTGTCCGCTGGCGGTGAACGACGGCAGAAATTTATTGTAAAAAAATGCTGTCGGCAGAAGAAATAAAAAGATGACGACCAGTTTTATTCGTTGCATAACTTTTTCCTTTTTTAGTAGAAATTAATTGCCGGAAGCGATAAAACTCATCATCTTCCCAATCATCGAAAATTACTTTTTGAGACGGGTTATTCAATTTTTGCGGTGTGTTCCGCAAATAATTTCGCGCTCTGAACAGCCGCGTTTTGACGTTGCTTTGCGTCCAGCCGACGAGTTCGGCGATTTCCCTGACGGAATAATCTTCCCCGTAAAAG
>JAJAZE010000273.1 GCA_026785925.1 Pyrinomonadaceae bacterium | reverse complement strand
GCGCGGCGAAGGCATTTTTCCCGCTTTGATTGTTCGCACGATTCGCCAAGACACGATTTTTATTCCATATCATTGGGGCGAGGAATTAGCGGCGAATCAACTGACGAATCCCGCGCTCGACCCAATTTCAAAGATACCCGAATACAAGGCTTGCGCGGCGCGAATCGAGAAAATCCATTCACGCGAATTGCCGATTTTAGGCAAAAACCGCAAGGGCGCGAGTTTGAGCGAAGTGCAGAGAGGAAAATAAAACATAAAGTGGGAGGAAATTTATGAAAGAAACAATGTTCATTGACCCGCAACGCTGTATCGGTTGTCGCGCCTGCGTCGCCGCGTGTCGGGAATGTTCGACGCACAAAGGCTATTCGATGATTTTCGTGGATTACATTGACCGCGCCGAAACAACCGCGACGATGCCGACGGTTTGTATGCACTGCACCGAACCGACTTGTGCGCTCGTTTGTCCGGCTGACGCAATCAAGATGAACGAAGACGGCGTGGTGATGTCGGCATTAAAACCGCGCTGTCTTGATTGCCGCAACTGCGTTAATGCTTGTCCGTTCGGCGTACCGAAATACAATACGGCGATGCACCTGCAAATGAAATGCGATATGTGTTACGACCGGACGAGCGAAGGCTTAAAACCGATGTGCGCGAGCGTTTGTCCGACCGGCGCGATTTCGTTCGGAACTTACGAGCAAATCGTTCCTCTTCGGCGCACAAAGCCCGTCAACGCGCACGTTTTCGGCAATCAGCGCGTCGAAACGAAAGTTTATTTAATGCTTCCGACCAACGAAACGGAAGTAACGGTTGACGGCTGCGGCGTTTTTGAGGGAAAAGTTCTTGTTGACGCGCAAGCGACGGCAACCGGAGAATCGTGGATTGACACGCAGGTTGAAGAATCGGACAAGAGCAATGAATTCTAACAGTCAACAGTTATCAGTTATCAGTCAACAATAAATTCGGAATAACTGATAACTGATAACTGATAACTGGTAACTGATAACTGGTAACTGATAACTGAAAAGATGAGTTCAAATCTATCGAAAACAATCAAAGACGTTTTGGCAATTGACCAGCCGGCGGCAAACAACGAGATTTCCGGCGAGCGCGATGTGCGCGAAGCGATTGCGCCGTATCAAGCCGAATTTCCTTACGAACGCGACGAAGAAGGGCAAGTAACGCGCCGCGAATTCTGCAATTTTCTGTTTCTGACTTCGGGCGCGTTATTTTTGGGCGCGGCTGGATTTGCCGGAAAATCAGTTTATGATTCACGGTTTGAGCAAACTTATCCGCAAACGAAAATCGAAGGCGCAGCCGAATTGCAGCCGGGCGCGTCTTTGAATTTTCGTTACCCGACCGAAGACGACACGGCGATTTTGATTCGCGCCCGCGACGGCAACTTTTACGCTTACGGGCAGAAATGCACACATCTTTCGTGTCCGGTTTATTACGCAAAGGAACATGATCGGCTTGAATGCCCGTGTCACGAAGGCGGTTTTGACGTTCATGACGGCAGAAATCTTTACGGTCCGCCGCCGCGCCCGCTCGATAAAATCGAATTGGAAATGCGCGAAGCGGAAGTTTGGGCAATCGGCAGAAAGCCGAGCGGCGGAGAAAAAGAAAATGGAATTTAACACACTTGAAGACGCACATGCTCGCTATCTCGCCAACGAAACGCGCGGCGTTTATAAATCCGCCGATTATCAGGGCAAACGTCCGATGGAACGCGGGCGCACGGCGGTTTGGCAGGCGCGTCTGGTTTTGTTTGTGATGATAAATCTGGCGCAGCTTTGGATTTTATCAGCAACTGTCGAGGCGGCTCTGGCGCGTGAATACAAACAACTGCTGCCGCTCGTCGTCGCATCTGGCGTTTGCTGGCTAATTGGACTGACGATTTTCCTGTGGTGGAAACCGGCTTCGCGTCGTCATACCAGCACGGGATATTTACGGAAGTGAGTTCAAAGTTCAGGGTTCAAAGTTCAAAGTCGGAAATCAATTTTTGACTTTGAACTTTGAACCCTGAACTTTGAACTTTTCAGGAAATGAAACGAAAAATCATCGGCTTTGATAAAGACGACGCGGGCGATTGGCGAGCCGAACTCGATTGCGGACATTTTCAGCACGTCCGCCACAAACCGCCGCTCGTCGCCCGTGAATGGGTCTTGAAAAGGGGCGCGAATCTCGAATCGGGCTTGAACTCGATTGTAAAAAATGCGGCGAAGAAGATAAGTGAGCAGTAGGCAGTAGGCAGTAGGCAGTAAGCAGTTAGGACTAAAAATAAGTTTCGGATTACGGAAGACGAATCTTTTCTGCTCACTGCTTACTGCTTACTGCTTACTGCTTACTAAAATATTATGGGCGAAACTTTCAAGCCGGGCGCGGCTCGCGCGTTATTTTTTTCGACCACCGCTTTTGCCGTTTCGTTTGCGGTTTGGGGCTTGATTGCCGCGTTAGCTCCGACTTTCACGCAGATTTACAATCTTTCGGCAACCGAAAAAAGTTTGCTGATTGCCATTCCCGTTCTTTTAGGTTCAATCGGACGGCTTTTCTCAGGAATGCTTGCCGACCGTTTCGGCGGACGACTCGTTTTTTCCGCTCTGCTCGTTTTTTCCGCAGTTCCAGCAATCGCCGTCGGGTTTTCGACCAGTTACACGCAATTATTGCTGCTCGGACTTTTCCTCGGCATCGCCGGAACGACTTTTCCCGTTGGGGTCGGCTTCGCTTCAAAATGGTTTTCAAGCGAAAAACAAGGCACGGCTCTCGGCATTTACGGAATGGGCAATATCGGTCAATCCATCGCCGTTTTTTTCGCGCCGGTGCTGGCTTTATGGTTCGGAGATTGGCGCATTGTGTTCTTTATCTTTGCGGCAATCACGCTGGTTTGGGGAATTATTTTTTACATTTTCGCGCGAGACGCTTCCGTGACCGCGCAGCCGAAAACGCTGGCGGAAAATCTGCGCGTTCTGAAGACTTCAAAAATCGCGTGGGTTTTGTCGCTCTTTTATTTTTTAACTTTTGGCGGATTCGTCGCGCTCGCGCTTTATTTACCGACATTTTTGCGTGAAATTTTCAGCTTATCGGCAACCGATGCCGGAGCGCGAACTGCCGGATTTGTCTTGCTGGCAACTTTAATGCGTCCGGTCGGCGGTTTATTAGCTGATAAAATCGGTGGAGCAAAAGTTTTAGTGATTGTGTTCGCGGCGATTGCCGCTCTTTCTCTGCTGCTCAGTTTTACGACGATAGTTCTTTT
>JAJAZE010000272.1 GCA_026785925.1 Pyrinomonadaceae bacterium | reverse complement strand
TTCGTAAAAGACAATCGGGTCGCTCGACGGAATATGATTGTCAACGCGCTTTTCGTGTTCCTTAAAGCGGTATTCGGAAACGTCGCCGGTTTCCTTTCGATTGGTGACGATACGAAGTTCGCCCTGCACCATTTCATCTATGAATTCCTGCGCTTTCTCATCAAATTCGATGTCGCCGATTCGCACTTCAGTGGTTCGCATCGCTCTGGAAATAAACGAAGCGGCGATAATTCCGAAAATAAACAGCGAAGCGATTTTAATTCCGTCGGGACGTTCGATGACGTTGGCAATCGTCGTGTAAATGAAAACGAGCGAAATCAGGCTGAAAGCCCACGTCCACCGACTGCCGCGCTTTTTCGCCGATATGGAAACGGCGACTGCCGCCGAACTCATCAAAACCAGCACGCCGGTCGCGTAGGCTCCGCCCTGCGCGTCAACATTCGCCTCGAAAAATATCGTCACCAGAAAACATATCGAGATAAAAACTATCACCAAAGGACGGGTCGCCCGCGCCCATTCGGGAGCCATTCCGTAACGCGGCAGATAGCGCGGCACGATGTTGAGCAGTCCAGCCATCGCCGATGCGCCGGCGAACCACAAAATTAAAATCGTGCTGATGTCGTAAATCGTTCCGAAAACATCGCCGACACCTTTCCCGAATTTCTCGCCGAATTTTTCGTGGGCAATAAAAGCTAAAGCGCGTCCGTTGGCTCTGCCTTTTTCTTCGCCGCAGGCGCAGAATTCCGGCAATTCGTGCAGACGGGCGGAATCTTCGCAGGCGATTTGCGGACAAAATTCCTTAGCGGGAATCAAAACGCTGGTGATAAAACTACTGCTGATGAGAAAAACGCTCATTATCAACGCGGCGATTGTCAGAAGTTTGCGCGTATTGCCGATACGGTTGGGGCTTTTGACCAGCGGCATCACCGCCACGCCGGTTTCAAATCCCGAAAGTCCGAGCGCAAGTTTCGGAAAAACAATCAGCGACAAACCGATTACCACAAAGATACCTCTGGCTCCGCCGCCGGATTTGTTTGTAAAGAGTGCCGTTTTCCAATTGCCCAAAAGTTCGGGATGCGTGAAAACTTCGTAAAACCCGAAAACGACGACTACCAAATTTAAGAGCAAATAAATAGCGACGAGAACCACCGCGATGCCGATTGCTTCTTTAAAACCTTTGAGAAATACGATTCCTAAAAGCGTAATCAAACCCAGAGTGACGATCACCGGATGGTCTAAAAACGGCAGATGATCGTGAACGTATGGATTTTCCAGAACGTGCGCGGTCGCATCGGCGGCGGAAAGCGTGATGGTGATGACAAAATCGGTCGCTACGAAACCGAGCAGCATCAAAACGAAAAGTTTCCCCTTCCAGCGCGAAAATAACGCTTCCAGCATTGCTATCGAACCTTCGCCATTCGGACTTTCGGCTGCCACGCGACTGTAAATCGGCAGTGCGCCGAAGAGCGTCAAAAGCACTAGAATCAGCGTGGCGATTGGCGATAAAGCTCCGGCGGCGATGAATGCGATTCCCGGTTGATAACCGAGCGTCGAAAAATAATCAACGCCCGTCAAACACATCACTTTCCACCACGAATGCTGCTGATGCTGATGTTCGCTTTCGTGCGGACCTTCTATTTCCTCAATGCCTTCGTAGAGCCATTTTTTAAACCAACCGTCTGAGATCGTCCGCTTTTTGCCTTCCATAAAATAAACTCGTCGGCTATCAAAATAACAAAAGACCGGCAGACGTTTTAAAGACTGCGGTCAATTTGAAATTTTAGTTTTGCTTTATTACCGACACAAATATCGGAGATTTTTCCGTGAACTTTAATACTTCGATAACAAACAAATTTTACGCTTATTAAATTTCAGGTCAAGTCAGGATTTGCCACGGCGGAATAGAAGATTCGGAGAAATGGTCAGCTTTAAAAAAGTAAAAGGGCAACGTCTCCCACTCCGTCGCCCCTAGGTCACAAGTCCTCACCCCTCGTGACCAAATGTTCACCGGGGAGGTGAACACTTATAGATTATGCACATAGAAAATTAAATTGCAAATTTCAAGTAAAAGTTTTTTGTGGTTATTCATCAGTCAATAAGCGATAACTATTCCATTGATTAATGAAAGTTTCAACCGTCAAACTGCCGACCGCAAATTCAGTGTTCGCTCCCTTCGATTTGATGAAAAAGCTATATTCGCCGAGCGGAATTTCGGCGGCGACATTGACCTCAAAACTGATCACTGAAACGTCCGCGCCGTAATTATGGTTAATCAAACTTTTGGGCGTAACGGTGAGATACGGCGAGTTGAATCCGATGGAGACTTTACCTGAATCGAGGTTTTTACCGCCGACGTAGATCAGGTAGGATTTCCCACCGTTGATCGGCACGGCTAGTTCGGAAATCTGCCCGTTAAAACCGACGTAGCGCACATCGAAATCCTTCGTCTCGGACTTTAACTTTTTGAATATGACTGCCGTTTTCCCTTTGCCGAGGCTGACTTCACCCAGTTCTTCGACCGAAAAAGATTTCGTCGCATCTCTTCCGGCATCCTGCGCGTAAAGACGGTATTGACCGGCGAGTAAACCTTCAATGCGGAAAGTTCCGTCAGCATTAGTCAAAACCCCAGCGGCGACCCGACCGCTTTCCGCGCCTTCCGCCCACACCTGAAACTCCTTCGCCGGTCTACCGGTTGCTTGCAGCAGTTTTCCGCTTATCGCTCCGCAACATTTTTCTTCGGCTGAATTTGCGCCGTATAAAGCGCGAATTCCCGATATATCATCTTCGGCGAGGGTGCGCGAGCTAAAGCTCGATAAATTATAAACGCCGTTTTTGCCTTGCTGTCCGTGCATCGTCGCGCCGCTGATCGAAGAGTGTTCAAGTCCTAAAAGATGTCCGATTTCGTGCGTCAGCGTCGCTTCAAAATCAAAAGTTCCAAACAAACCGTCGGTGGAAAATTGTTCGTAAGGATTTAAAACGATGTCGGCTTCGGTGATCGAACCTTTGCGGTTGAAAAAGACGCGGGTGCGAGCGGAGACAACATTTGCGTCGTCGCCGAAAAGCAGGATATTTTCAGTTGTTTGAGCGACCGTCACCAAACTTATGCCGTCGCCTGATTTTCCGGTCGGGCTAATTGATTGTTTATCCGTCCAGGAAACCTGAAATTTGATATTTGCGGCTTTTTCCCAGGTTTCCAAACTTCGTTCGACCGCACCTGTAATATCGCTGTCCGGTTTGATGTAAGGATTCGGTTTGATTAAGGAAGTCGAAAAGGCAATCGGGATTAATCTGGTATTCCAGTGCAGCCGCAGAGTTTCGCTGCTGTCGGCAAACTGCGTTGCGTAAGCCGCCACCTGCCCGGCAAAACTCAGCAGCAGCAGCCAAACCGAAAAAATTTTAATCGTCTTCGACATCAAAGTTATATGCTTTCCTGGTTACGTCCCAATCCCTCAACATTCTCTCTGCCGACTTTTTCCAAATCGGCAAAACCGACGATGAGCAGCAGGATCACTAATGAAATTGTCGCTAAAACGTATAAAACCGCGATTTGCTCGAAATAAATCAAAGTTCCGATCACAATCGAAACCACTGCCAGCCAAAAAAGCGCAATCGTCCGGCGGCTGTATTTGCTCTGTATTCCCGTCATAATTTCTGATAAAAGTTTTTTGTTTCGTTGCAGTCCAACCTTTAATTGATACCAAATTTTTTCGATTTGAACAATCAAAAATGTGAGATTTGCGTAATGCCTCAATAAAAAGTTACAGAAACTCAATAATTAGACATTTCTGTTAGAAGTGGGTTATCAAGCGGCGAAAAGTAAAGATTATGGGGTCAATGACTGTGCCGGTTGTTTCGAGAAACAACCGGTGATTGACCGTC
>JAJAZE010000271.1 GCA_026785925.1 Pyrinomonadaceae bacterium | reverse complement strand
GTCAAGAAGATTTGAAAAAGGCGATCAAATTTTATAATCAGGCATTGCAGATAGACCCGAACTACGCGCTCGCGCACGAAGGTTTAGCGACCGTTTATATGGTGATGGAGTCAAATTCGCAAGTTCCGCCCGGAACCGCCGCGCCAAACGCTGAATTTCACGCTGTCAAAGCGCTGGAGTTGGATGATTCGCTGGCGGGCGCGTATCTGGTTTTAGGAACCGTCAAAACGATGAACAATTACGATTTGGCGACGCGGGAAACTTATTACCAGCAAGCCCTGATTAAAAATCCGAATTACCGCACGGCGCG
Source organism: Pyrinomonadaceae bacterium (assembly GCA_026785925.1). Taxonomy (GTDB): domain Bacteria; phylum Acidobacteriota; class Blastocatellia; order Pyrinomonadales; family Pyrinomonadaceae. The sequence goes on along the minus strand of JAJAZE010000271.1, from coordinate 1,478 downwards.
TTTATGGCTCTCGAACAATTACACGGTGCGCGGCGAGTTTGAAAAAGCCGAAGCCGAGCTTTTTCGTGTGCGGGAGATTGATCCGCTCTCTTTGGGCGTGCAGTTGAATTTAGCCGAGCTTTATTATTACTGGCGCAAACCGGACAAAGCGATTGAGCAAGCCGAGTTAATGCTCGTCGCCTTTCCCGGTGAATCCTATCCGAATACTTTGATTGCTCAATCCTACGCGCAAAAAGGAATGATAGCGGAGGCGACTACCGTCATTGATAAAACGCCTGCGGATAATGCGAGCCGCGTCGTAATTCTGGCTGCCGCCGGACGCATTGACGAAGCCCGCCGGATGACCGAATCGCTGGCAAAATCCGTTGCGGCGAAAAATAATCCGTATTTCGTCGGCTGCGCGTTCGCGGTCAGCGGCGAAAAGGAAAAGGCTTTCGAGTGGCTTGAAAAATCGTATAATCTGCGGCAAGCCGACCTTGTTTCGATAAAGATTGACCCGATGCTCGATTCGCTGCGCGGCGACGCGCGGTTTCAGGATTTGCTGCGGCGCGTTAATTTAGCCGATTGAATTTAGAGCGATTAAAAATTTTACAAAAAACGCGGATTGATGATTGTCATCAATCCGCGTTTTCCCTGAAGGATGAAAATTTTAACGCTTACGGAACGAAAGCCGACGGCACAGCCACGTCGCTTGCCAAGCCGAATTGCGTTGCCGAAAACCCGTTCGTCGTTTGCAGACGATACCATAAGCCGCCGCGAAAAACGGCGATGTCGGTTTTGCCGTCGCCGTCGTAATCAGCCGGAACAGGCGTGTCCGTGCCGAAACCGAACGGCATATTCGTTACGCCACCGTTCGAGCGCAAAATGCTCCACACGCCGTTTTGGGTGAACGTCGCCGGGTCAGCAAATCCATCGCCGTCGTAATCTGCGGGAACAGGTCGGTCGCCCGCTTGTCCCCAGATGAAGTTAGCCGCGCCGAGATTGCTTCTGAGTAAAGACCACGCGCCGTTTTGAAATACGCCGAAGTCGGTTTTGCCGTCCGCGTCATAATCCGCCGCGACGGGTTTTGAATTCGCGTCGCCCAACTGAACGCCGCGCACTTCCGCGTTTGAAGACTGCAAAATATACCACGTGCCTTGCCGGAAAACAGCGATGTCGGCTTTGTCGTCGCCGTCGTAATCGCCCGGCACGGGCGTATCGCTCGCAAATCCCCACTGCACGGCGCGGAACGAATTGGTTGCGCTGTTCAAAATATACCAAGTGCCGCCGCGAACAACGGCGAGGTCGGTTTTCGCGTCGCCGTCGTAATCTGCCGGAACGATTTTATCGGTTCCCAAGCCGAATTGTGCGCCGCGAAAACCGGCGGTGCTTTGCTGCACATACCAAGTGCCGTCACGGTAGACGGAAATGTCGGATTTGCGGTCGCCGTCAAAATCGCTGAAGGTTCGGAAACCGGCGAACGGTGCGCCGGGAAACGG
>JAJAZE010000270.1 GCA_026785925.1 Pyrinomonadaceae bacterium | reverse complement strand
TGAACGAAGCAAAATAACCGTATTAATTTGCCTCGCCTGCTGAATAAATTGAATCTTATGAAATCGTCATTAGAAAATTTTCACGAAGTTTTGTCGAACGGCAAAGATTTGTCGGAAACCGAAGCCGTCGAGTTTTTTACGGCATTACAGACGGAAACTGAAAATGAAAGTTTAATTGCCGCCGTGCTGCTCGCATTTGAAGCAAAAGGCGCGAACGACGATGAGCTTTTCGCAATGGCAAAGTTGATGCGTGAACGAGCCGTTAAAGTTAATTCAAGACACGAAACTTTCGTGGATATTGTCGGCACGGGCGGAAGTTCAGCGAAAATTTTCAACGTCTCAACTGCCGCCGCCTTTGTCATTGCGGGCGCGAATTTGCCGGTTGCCAAACACGGCAATCGCGCCGCCACCAGCAATTGCGGCAGCGCGGATGTGCTTTCCGAATTGGGCGTGAATCCGGCGGTCGAAGCGGCGACGGCAGAAAGATGTTTGAACGAAATCGGCATTTGCTTTATGTTTGCGCCGAAATTCCACGCGCTGTCACCGACACTCGGCAAAGTTCGCCGCGAGTTGGGCAGACCGACGATTTTTAATAATCTCGGACCTTTATGCAATCCGGCGAACGCTCCGCATCAAATTATCGGCGTGTGGCGCAAAGATTTGGTCGAGAGAACGGCGCGGGTTTTAGCACGTTTGGGAACGGAAAAATCTTGGATCGTTCACGGCTCTGACGGTTTGGACGAAATAACTTTAAACGGCGAAACTTTCGTGGCGGAAATTTCCGACGGAAAAGTTGAAACATTTGAAATTTCGCCCGCCGATTTCGGATTGGAGAATACGACTTTTAGTTTTTCCAAATGCTCGGCGACAGAAAGCGCGAAGATTATTCTGGACGTTTTGCGCGGCAGCTCGGTTGATGAAAACGCTCGCAATATAGTTTTGATAAATGCGGCGGCGGCGATTTATATTGCAGGAAAAGCCGTTAATTTATCTGATGCTTTGACGATGGCGAGAGAAAGTTTGGAAAGCGGAAAGGCTTTAGCAAAATTGGAAAGTTTGAAAGTGAAGACGAAAGAAATTTAACCGCTGACGAACGCGGACTAACGCAGATAAAAATAAAACCGATTATTTAGCTTTTAAAATCTGCGTTTATCCGCGTCTATCTGCGGCTTCAAAAATATGTTTCTAACGGAAATTATCGAGCTAAAAAAGAAACGTCTGGCAGTCGCCAAACAAATGCGCGATTTTGACGAATTAAAGCGGGCGGCGTTCGTCAGGCGCGAAACGGCGGAGAAACACCGTCTGCGCGAAAAATTGCAGCGCGATCAAATCAATATCATCGCCGAAATCAAACGCGCTTCGCCGTCGAAAGGCGTGATTAACGACAAAATTGATGTCGCCGAAGTCGCCCGAAATTATGAGAAAGGCGGCGCGTGCGCGATCTCGGTTTTGACGGAAGAAGATAGATTTGGCGGAAGTTTGGATGATTTGCGAACGGCGCGAAAAGCGGTTGAAACACCGATTTTGCGAAAGGATTTCATCTTTGACGAATTTCAAATCTACGAAGCGGCGGAAGCGGGCGCGGACGTGATTTTGCTGATTGCGGCGATGCTGGACGATGAAACTTTGGCGAAGTTACACAATTTAGCCGAACGAGAATTAGGACTCGACGCGCTCGTCGAAGTTCATACTTTAGAAGAATTGGAACGAGTTAAACGAATCGGCGCGAAAATTATCGGCATCAATAATCGGGATTTGCAAACTTTCAAAGTAACGCTCGACGTTTCACGCCAATTGATAAAACACGCGCCCGAAAATGCGCTGCTCGTCACCGAAAGCGGACTTTCGACGAAAGAAGAAATTACGGAACTGCGCGAACTCGGATTCGCCGGATTTCTAATCGGCGAAACTCTGATGCGAAGCAGAGATGTTGGGGAAAGTCTGGGAAGTCTAGGAAGTCTAGAAAGTTTATAAGAGATTGACTTTCTAGACTTCCCAAACCTCCCAGACTTCCCAGACTTCCCTCCCAGACTAATCACTATGACGAAGGTTAAAATTTGCGGCATTACAAATCTGGAAGACGCGCTTTTGTCGGCGAGATTCGGCGCGGACGCGCTCGGCTTTAATTTTTACGAGAAAAGCCCGCGATATATTGCGCCCGAAAAAGCGCGTGAGATTGTCGAACAATTGCCTGCAAGCATTTTGAAAGTCGGCGTTTTCGTTAATGAAACCTTGAGTGAAATTATTAAAATTGCCCGAATCGCCAAACTCGACGCGCTCCAGCTTCACGGCGAAGAAACGCCCGAATTTGCGCGTGAATTAAAGGCGAAAACTAATCTCGAAATCATCAAAGCCTTTCGCGTTTCGCCCGAATTTAAGCCCGAAGACGTTTTGCAATACGAAGTTGACGCGATTTTGCTCGACGCTTATTCGCCGAAAGAACACGGCGGAACGGGCGAAACTTTCGATTGGGAAATTGCGAAACAAGTGAAGGAAATTTTTCCGAAAATTTATCTCGCAGGCGGGCTTTCGGCAGAGAATGTTGAAGAAGTAATTAAAAATGTTTCGCCGTTCGCTGTTGATGCTTGTAGTTGTTTGGAAAAATCACAAGGCAGAAAAGATTTTATTAAAGTTGAGACTTTTGTTCACGTTGTGAAGATACCAAATTTATTTAATAGTGGACTAAACCGATTTGTAGATTTTGTTAGAAAAGATTTTCATTTCTTGGAAACTGAATACGACTTTAAACTTACAGAAGCAAAGACAAATTACAGTAATAGTTCTGTTCGTTATGAATCGAAAAAAGTTTTTGTTGGAATTTATTATTGTCCGGCGCGATATGAATGTGATGCCGCAATAGGAATTATTTCCGACGACACACAAAATTATTCTATTGGCGAATTATTATCCTTAGAAGCCGATTTTGATTTGTCACCGAACTATACTTTTGAAAAATTAACTCAAGCTGAAATAACTGAAAAGGATATTTCTTGGTTTGCTTCGGTTCTGCATAAACACGGCGGAAAATATTTGAATGGCGATACAGCCGCATTTGAAAAACTAAAGGAAACCAGTGAAATAAAAAGCGAAGAATACACGCAAGAAATAATAAATAAACAGCAAAGACAAAAAGCAGAAAAGGCGTGGAAGCGAAAGGATTATGGCGTTGTTGTCGAGATCTATAAATCAATGAAAGAGTTTCTCTCGCAAGCAGAAAGGAAAAAGTTAGAGTATTCGGAAAAAGCAAAATTAAAATGATAGATTCACAAAATTTTCAACCAGACGAGCGCGGTTACTGAGGCGACTTCGGCGGGCGGATTGACACGAAATTTATGTTAAAATTTACAAAGCCGAGGTAGATAAAATTATGATGACGACGACTGAAATTTTGAGTGAAATTTATAAATTGCCGGTGAAAGAACAAACCGAAATTAAACAAAATCTGCTTGAAAAATCTGAATTTCCGAACGAAGTTTCAAAACAGGATTTGTGGCAAAAATTGTTTGAAGAAGGTTTGATTACGCACGTTCCGAGCGACGTTTCGGATGAAGACGACGATTTTGAAC
>JAJAZE010000269.1 GCA_026785925.1 Pyrinomonadaceae bacterium | reverse complement strand
TCGATCACATCATCAAAGAGCGAATAAAAAACCGGAACCGCCAGCAGCGTCAGAAGCAAACACAACGATTGCCCGCCGACCACCAGTACGCCGATTGAGCGATTCGTTCCCGCGCCCGCACCGGTCGAGACGACGAGCGGAATCATTCCGGCGACGAGCGCAATCGTCGTCATCAAAATCGGTCGCAGACGGTCGCGGTTCGCTTGGATAATCGCGTCGTAGCGCGACATTCCGCGCTCGCGCAAAGTGTTCGTATGGTCAATCTGCAAAATCGCGTTCTTTTTCACCACGCCGAACAGCAGCAGCAATCCCAAACCCGAAAAGATATTCACGGTTTGTCCCATCACGAGCAGACTGACGATGCCGAACGGAATCGAAAGCGGCAAGGTCAGCAGAATCGTAATCGGATGGATGAACGATTCAAACTGCGCCGCCAGCACGATATACATAAAAATAAACGACAGAGAAATGGCGAGCGCGAAATAAAACAGCGATTTGCCGAGTTCCTTCGATTGCCCGACGTAGCCGCTTTGATAACCGGCGGGCAAATTCAATTCTTTAACATAACCGTCAAGCGCGGAAGTGATGCTGGTCGCCGAACCGCCGGGTTTGGTATTCGCCAGCAAAGTTACTTGCCGCTGGCGATTCAGACGGTCAACCGAACTCGGTCCCGTGCCTTCCTTAACTTTTACCAAGCGGTCGAGCGACACGAATCCGATGCCCGGTTTGCTTGATGGAACGATCAAGCGTTTCAAGCCTTCGACATCGGTGCGGAAATTATTGAGCGCACGAACGCGGACTTCGTATTGGTCAGTTCCTTCGTTAAAATTCGTGGCTTCGACTCCGGCGACCAAAGTATTTAATGCTTGCGAAACATTGCCGATGCTCACGCCCAAATCAGCCGCCGTGTCGCGGTCAACTTCGAGTTGGACTTCGGGCTTGCCGCTAATTAGAGTCGAGTCAACGTCAACCGCGTCAGGGATAGTTTTCATTTTTTCGAGCAGCTTGGCGGAAGCCTCTTCCAAAACTTTCAGGTCAGGACCGGAAATCAAAAACTGCACGTTCGCGTTGCGGAAACCGCCGCCGGAAAACGCCTGCACCTGCTGAACGCCGGTTCGCAGTTCGGGCGGGAAATTTTTCAAAAGTTCACGCGCCGAAACCATCAATTCTTCCTGCGATTTTTCGCGGTCGCCGATGTCCGAAAGACGAACGTAAATCGTGCCGTTATTAACAATGCCCTGCTGTCCGCCGCCGATGGTCGTCAGCGTGTCGGTGATGCCGGGAATTTTGCGAACATCGGTGGCAATGCGTTCAAAAAGTTGCGAAGTCGCCGACAGCGAATAACCTTCGGGTGCGCGAACCGAAATTTCAAACTGCGACTGGTCGTCAACGGGCAGAAAGTTTTTGCCGACGAACATAAACAGCGGCACGATGCTGAGAAAAACCAATCCGCACAGACTGACAATCAGCCAGCGGTGCGCCATCGAAAATTTCAACATCCACGTATATGAGCTGTCAATATATTTGTAAAAACGCGCATTTTTCGCGCCCGAAGATTTGGGTTTGGTTTTCGGCTTGCTGTCCTGAACCATTCCGTCGCCGTGAATTTCGAGCGGCTGTTTTTCACCGTCAAAATTAAACTTGGAACTCGGACTCTCTTCTTCTTTTTTGACCGGCTTAATCAAACGCGCCGCGAGCATCGGCGTTAAAGTGAACGAAACAATCAAACTGATAAAAATCGCAAAGGAAGCCGTCAGACCGAACGACGACATAAATCTGCCGACGATGCCCTGCATAAATCCGATGGGAACGAAAACCGCCATCAGCGAAAGCGTCGTCGCCAAAACCGCCAGCCCGATTTCTCTTGTGCCTTCAATCGCCGCCTGAAACGGATCCATTCCTTTTTCTTCGACGAAGCGATAAATGTTTTCCAGCACGACAATCGCGTCGTCAATCACGATGCCGACCATCAATGTCAAGGACAACATCGTAATTGAATTCAGCGTGTAACCCATCGCATACATCAGTGCGAACGTCGAAATAATCGAAGTCGGAATGGCGAGCGCGGCAATAATCGTCGAACGAAAACTCCACAGGAAAAGGAACACGACGACCGCCGCTAAAATGCCGCCGACGATTAAATGTTCCTCAATCGCCCGCAGCGAGTTTTCGATAAAAATTGAGTTGTCGCCGATGACCTGCATTCGATAACCCGGCGGCAAAGTTGATTTCTTGTCCTCAGTTTCTACTTTCGGCTGAATTTCTTCGAGTCTTGCTTTTATTTCCTGCGCGACGGCAACCGTATTTTGTCCCGATTGTTTTGAAACGACTAAGGTAACGGCAGGCTGTCCGTTGTGTCTGGCTTCGGTGCGAAGTTCTTCTGCGCCGTCTTCGACATAACCGATGTCTTTGACGCGGACTTGATAAGTGCCGCGTGTGGCGACGATGACATCGGCGAATTGTTCGGGCTTCTGAATTTTTCCTAAAGTTCTGACGCTTGATTCGGTCGCTCCGGCATCTAGTCTGCCGCTCGGAAATTCGATGTTTTGAATCCGCAGCGCGGCGGAAACTTCGGCGGGCGTGACGCTGTAAGAACGCATTTTGTCTGGGTCAACCCAGACGTTGATTTGCCGCTCGCGCCCGCCGATAATAGTCACCTGCCCGACACCATTGATTGACTCGATGCGTTCCTTGACTTTATTTTTGGCAACTTCAGTGACGTCGCGCAGGGAAGTCGGCGCGGACACGACGATTCGCAAAATCGGCGCGGCATCCGTATCGAGTTTCTGGACGGTCGGCTGCTCAGCGGTTTCCGGCAAATTCGGAATCACCGTCTGCACACGATTCTCGACTTCCTGCGCCGCGACGTTGACATCTTTTTCCAGCACGAATTGAACGAAAACTTGCGCCGCGCCTTCGACCGAAGTCGAGCGCAATTCGTCAATC
>JAJAZE010000268.1 GCA_026785925.1 Pyrinomonadaceae bacterium | reverse complement strand
AGCGGCGACGGCGAAAGCGGCGTGAAAGCCGAAATTCTGTTTAACGATTTCCATCACAATCGGCGCGAACATTGCTCCGACGTTGATTCCCATATAAAAAATGCTGTAAGCCCGATCTTTTAATTTGCTGCCTTCCGGGTAGAGATTGCCGACCATCGTCGAGACGTTCGGTTTGAAAAACCCGTTGCCGATCACCAGAAAAGTCAGAGCCGCGTAAACCGCCCAGAGCGCGGGAATCGAAAGCAAGCCGTGTCCGATCATAAAGAACACGCCGCCGATCATCACGGCTTTGCGGTAGCCGGTGATTTTGTCGGCAATCAACCCGCCGATTAAAGGACTGGCGTAGACGAACATCAAATAATTGGCGTAGAGCGAAGTCGCCTGCGTCGCCGTCCAGCCGAAACCTTCCGCCGGGTCACGCAAATAAAGCGTGAACAACGCGAGCATCGAATAAAAACTGAACCGCTCCCACATCTCCGTTCCGAACAGAACGTAAAGTCCTTTCGGATGTTTGTTTTGGTCGGCAATCGCTCCGGCATTGTCCAACGCGCCGACGTTTCCTAAAGTTCCTGCATTTGCACTCATAATGTATTTATTCCTATTAAATTGTTTTGAATTTTGGAAAGAGTTGGGCAAAATATAACAGATTATTCACGTAAAATAAATGTTAAATTTAGATTCAGAGAAGAACGAAATGAAATTGTTAAATTTTTCCGTTATTTTTACGGTTCTGTTCCTGGCAAACCTCATCGTCGAATCGAACGCGCAAACGCCCGATTGCTTTTATCAACGACGGTTACATTGGTCTGAATCAGATCGGTGTTAACGCGAATCGTCTCGTTTTCAGGAGTCGGAGTTTGACCCTCAGCAACGCTAAAAAAAACAAAAAAAGCGAGAAACATTAAAACGAAGTTTCCCGCTTTGAAGATATTTTGAATGTGCATTATTACCGCCTTGAAGTTTATTTATGGCTGCATATTATTCCTTTTCGCCCTTTTCTGACAACAAATTTCAAGCATTTGATTTACTTTGCGCTCAAAATTTGCGCCACCGTTTTCTTATTTAAGCCTTTGCCGTGGCGGTTGTTATAATCGTTGAGCGAAATTTGCGGGTCGCGCCAGGCATCGAGATGTCCGACTTGGTGAACGCACTGAATGGTGCAGGTCGGAGCGCACCATTTTTCGGTGATATATTCGCGCCGCATATCTTCGTGCGTGTATTCGAGCAGCGGAATTCCCGGCGTTCCGCGCTGCTGCGAACACCAACTGACGATGCCGCCTTCGTCAACATATAAATATCGCGCACCGGCGCGGCAACGCCATTCGTATTCGCCGCCGTCAACTAATTTATCCTGAAACCAATTCCAACGCGCATAACTGCTCGTGCCTTTGGCTTTGATTTCTTTATAAACTTCCTTTTCTCGTGTCGTCAAACCTTTGATTAAACCGTCGCCATCGTGAATCACGCCGACGGTCGAGGAAAATCCCAACTCGACGGCGCGATTGGCGATAATCAACGCTTCTTCCGGGTTCGCCACGCCGCCGCCGACGACCGAATTGATATTGACTTTAAATTTGGCGTGTTCGGCAAGATTTTTCAGCTTGCCGTCGAGAACTTTCAAACTCTTTTTCGATACATCGTCAGGATTGACGTTATCAATCGAGATTTGCAAATAATCGAGTCCGACTTCATTTAATCGTTTGACTTTTTCCGGCTGAAAATAATAACCGTTGGAAATCAATCCGGCAATCATTCCGTGACAGCGAATCCGCTCGATAATTTCGTAAATCTGCGGGTGCATCATCGGTTCGCCGCCCGAAATCGTGATGACGGACGAACCGAATGCGGCGAGTTTATCAATCCGTTCGAGCATTATGTCAATCGCCACCGGCTCGCTCGTTTTGTCGTATTCGTTGCAGTAGGTGCAGGCGAGATTGCACCGCCGCATCGGGACGATATGAACCAAAACCGGATGTTTGGTTGATGCGAACGCTTTGATTGTATGTTTAACTCCGCGTGTAAAACGGCTGAAACTGCTTGCCTTTGGCATTTCTCTCTAATTGCTCCTAAGTAACGTCAAACATAAAATTATAGTTTTTAAGCCGATTCTTTTCAAATCATAAGCAAAAGGCTCTGACCGAATTTAAGCCAGAGCCTTTCGCGCAAATGAGTTATCATTTGATTTTAACCGTCAATCTTTTTGACATCTTTCGGCAGTTTGATAATAAAAACGTCCGTTTTAAGTGTGCCGTTTTTCTGCAAATTTGAAAGAAAAACCGTTGTCGCGTCGTTGTTTCCTTCGATTACTTTTGCCTGAATCGGCATTCCGTTGCCGTCAACCCAAAGCTCGGCGGTTTTGTAATTGGTCGAAGTTTTCGGCGTTAATTGCAGCCGCCACGTCGGAGTTCCGCCGCTGACATTTTCCTGTCCGAGAAATATGATGGTGTAGTTGGCTTTCAACTGATCTTTCGACATATTGATAAAAGCCAGCGCGTTATTCGCGCCTTTTCCACCGGATTTGGCATTGTCAACTTTGCCTATAATCGCCTGTTTCAAACGCGGACGATAAAGAATATATTGCTTGTTGACGACGGCGAGCGATTCTTCGAGCGGTTTCGTCCAGTCAATTCGCACCAGCGCGTCGCGCCCTTTGAGCGGCAGATATTTCGCCGTGCCTTCGGTCACGCTGTGTTCGTCAAGCTGCGAGTTAAACTTGTCCATCTTGACGCTCGCCTGCAAAGATGAAAGTGCTTTGTTATGCTCATTCATTCGATTCAGAATTTCGTTGGTCGTCGCACTTTGCGCTTTTGTTTCAGCGGCGACTAATGCGCCGAAAAATAATGTTACGGCAATCGCCGCCAAACCTAATTTTGAATATGATTTCATAAAATTTTATGGTTGATTTTCAAATTCGAGAATATCTGTTGAATTTGGAATTTAAAATCTGGAATGTTTCAGCGAATATCAATCTCGTAAAAAGTGCTGCCTTCAGAATCCTGTCTTTCGTGCCAGCCTAAAATCTCCGCGTTCGGATTTCCGCTTAATTCTCTCACTCGTTTTTCCATCTCGATTTTTTCGAGCGAAATGTCCTGAGCTTTGACGATCAGCCGCGCGGTTTGGGTTGCAAGTCTCTCTTTTTTGTCAAACCAGGTTTTCGGCGTAAGAAAAATAAACGCCACTATCAAAAGGCAGAAAATGTCGTATTGCCACGTTCCGCGCTTATAATTCCACTGAATAAAGTTTTTCATTGAATGACGAATTATCAATTACGAATTCTACTGCAAATCTTTCGTAATTCGTAATTTGAAATTCGTAATTTCTAGTTTTCCACTTGCCCGTCGCGCATTTTGATAACGCGGTGACAGTTCTCCGCCGCTTCCGGGTTGTGGGTAATCATAATAATCGTCTGGTTGAATTTTTTATTCAGTTCGCTGAACATATCAAGCACAATGCGCGAATTTTCACTGTCGAGATTGCCGGTCGGTTCGTCAGCCAGAATGATTGCCGGATTATTGATGACGGCACGCGCTAAGGCGACTCGCTGCTGTTCGCCGCCGGAGAGTTCGAGCGGTTTATTGTTGATTTTATTTTCCAATTTCAAAAGACCGAGAACTTCGCGCCGCCGTTCCGCGCTGCCGCCGCCGTTGCCGGCGTGGATTCGTTCGGCGAGTTTCAAATTTCCGTCCGCCGTCAGCGTCGGGAAAAGATTGAATCTTTGAAAAACAAAACCGATTTTGCGCCGCCGAATGTCAGTGCGCGTCGCGTCGGAAACCTTCGACAAATCTTCGCCGTCAATGATGATTTTGCCGCTTGTCGGTGAAAGCAGTCCGCCCAAAAGATGCAGCAGCGTTGATTTCCCGCAGCCGGATTGTCCCATTATAGCGACGAACTCGCCCGGCTCGACCGCTATCGAAACGCCGCGCAAAGCGGTTGTTTCGACTTTGCCGATTTTATAGACTTTTGATAAATTTTCGGTTTGCAGAATCGGATTCATTGGGAAATTATTTGTCTTTGACGACCGAAGTTTGATTGCCGACCGGCGATTGGCGATTTCCGGCTTCGAGCAGTTTTTTGTCCAAATCAACTTCTTCCAGATTCCAACGATTTTCCAGCACGAAAACGTCCGCTTTGTAAGTTTTGCCGATGGAAACCGTTTCCGGCGATTGATAAGTCAGACTCATTTTGTATTTTTCCTTCGGGCGCGTCACTTCGATGCGAAGCGGCAAATCGTTATATGCGCCGGTCGCCGTCAAATTTCCCGCTTTGCCGTAATTAATATCCGATTCGATTTCGCCTTTTTCGTCGAAAATCTGCTGTCTGGCTAATCTAATCGTGCCGACCCGATCAAACCAGAAACGGCGCGAAACGGTCAAACTGCCGTCCGCATTTTTCCGCAATTCGTCGAGCAGATAGTAACCGCGCAAAACGCTTCGCAACGGAGACTTTTTCGTCGCGTCGGGGTTTTCCTCCTGCTGGAGAATCGTGCTTTGCGAATAGGAAAAAGTCGCTGTGTCAACGGGACGCATCAGCATCGCGTCGGTAAAATGCTGCGGGCGCAAATTGGAAAAAGCGTTGACGTTCTGTTTAAAGCCTTTATTGTTAAAATCCATTTGACTGACTTCCGTCTGCAAACTCGAATAGTCAGCGTCATTGGTTCCCGAAACGAATTTCTTATATTTTCCGTTGCCGCCATCCTCCAAAATCGCCACGCGAAACTTTTCGCCGTCCGAAGTCATCTGCGCGACATCGGTTTTAATAAACGGAACCTGAATTT
>JAJAZE010000267.1 GCA_026785925.1 Pyrinomonadaceae bacterium | reverse complement strand
TAGGGCGAACGCATTAAAAGTTTAGAACTTTGCGGAGATAGTTTTCATCCCATCCAGCCTTCCTGCGTTTGCCCTCAATGCCTCTTTTGCTGCTTCTTTCTTGTTTCAAAAGATTTATTCCGATGTGTCTGATGGCTGCTAAATTCTCGGCTGAGGTGGCTTCTCTGACCCGACAATTATCTTCTCGAAACCCAATATCCAAGCACCGATGCAACTCGTTTTCGATTGCCCGATGTCCTCTTACACAGCGCAGCAATTCCGTTGCATTTGCCTCTAAACTACTGATAAAATATCGTCTTTCCACCGTTGGCTCTTTCCCGATTACTTCCCGTATCGCTTCGACCATCACCACACTTTTTAAGTTTTTCCAATCATTTCCGCCTTCCAGCCAACCAATTTCTTCCGTGACCCAACATCGCCTTTCTTCGATTCTCCCGCGTCCTTTTTCCAATGTTTGACCATAATCATATTCGATTTCCGTCAACCCGATGCGCTCCGCCCAATCCAAATAATCCTTGATGTCTTGATGCAGATTGCCTTGATTGCCTTTCAACGAAATTACATAATCAGCTTCTTTTTCAATGATTTCCGCCACGATATTTTTCTGACACCCAATCGCGTCTATCGTTACAATACAACCCGCTAAGTCCAGGATATTCAACAATTCGGGAATCGCCGTAATCTCGTTTGACTTCTCTTCACATCGAACCTCTCCCAACACAACTGAGGCTTCCGATGCCCACGCACTGACCACCTTCAACGCTTTTTTGCCTTTTATCGGCTCACGGCTGCCGCACAAATTCTTCCCGTCTATATTTACCAAACTGCCTTTGCTCGCGCCTCACCGTAGAGCTTAACCAATATCATCGAACCGGCGGCGGTCGCGGCAATTCGCGCCCGCTCGCGCCTCACCGTCGAGCTTAACCAATCCACACATAATGTCTTTAACTCAATATTATCCAACAAAACAAACACTCGCCGGAAAGTGTCGTCCGATGGAATTGAGTTCTCCACCTCCAAAAATCCGGCAAACCACTCTTGTTTAGATTCGCCAAATTCGGCGATATCTTCCCAATTATCGGCTCCGCAAATGGTCGCACAAACCGCAATCACCAAAATATCTTTCAACGAATGCAACTTTTTGCGTTCAATTGGCGGGTCTTTTATCTCCCCAACTCTTTCAAATAACGTCTTTGTCTGCAACTGTTTCAACTTTTCCCTCACTCACAAATTAGAATAAGTTCAGGTTTTGCACATTATTCTTGTTTCTTACTTTTTTAATGCGTTCGCCCTAGGCGAAGGCGGAAACGAGTTCCGATGCTTCTTTGACGTTCAAAAACGGTTTGTTCGCCCTAGGCGAAGGCGGAAACGAGCTTTTCTTCGTTGATGAAAAAATAATCATTAAAGATTTTACTTACCTGAGAAACCGGGACGGGAAAACCGAAGGAATTTATACCGGAAAGGAAAAAATTGATCCGAACCTTGAGAAACTCTACCCCGTTTTTGCCAGAGATTATGGCGGAATCGCAACCGTTACGGTTTCAGACCAGCTTTCTGACGATGAATCGCTATTAAGTGATTCGCTCGGCTGGTATGTTTCGGAATGGCAATTTCTCTCACCCGTTCCGCAGGAAATGGGCAGAGCCAATCCGCAGCAGCGCACCGGCGGGCGAATTTATCTTGCCAGAGACGGCTCGAACATCGCCGAATATCTTTTGAGTATTCGTCGGCTTGACCAAGACGCTTTCAATGGGATTTTTGAAACGCTGAAATATGTTCTGCCTTACGCCGAAGACTTACAGCTCGTTCTAACATCCGAAATTGAAAGAAACGTCTATCTCCAATTGAATGAACAGGATTTTAAAGTTCCGAGTTGGTTGTTTTCTTTCGGAACTCTCAGAATTCTGGCTCTGCTGGCAGTCTTGCGTCATCCGCAGCCGCCGCCTTTATTAATCTTTGCCGTTTTTTCCAATCTCGCTTGAACTCATCCGGGGTTTGATAATCAAGACTGGAATGCGGTCGTTCGCCGTTATAGAACTTGCGCCACTTTTCGGCGATCACTGCGGCTTCACGCCAGTTGCCGAAGATTTCCATTCTCAGGCATTCGTCTCGAAACTTTCCGTTAAAACTTTCGCCTTTGCCGTTTTGCCACGGACTGCCCGGTTCGCTATAGGCTGCCTGAATTTGGTTCTCTGCCAAGAACTTTTTGATGATTCCGGCGATAAACTCCGAACCGTTATCTGACCTCAGAAATTGCGGATAACCGCGCTCACCACCAATTTCGCGCAGCACTTGTTTGACTTGCAGCGACTTGAAACTACGTCCGACTCGAATCGCCAAACCTTCTCCGGTAAACTCATCCATCAAAGTCAGCAACTTCAAACGTCTGCCCGCCGCATCGCGGTCAAAGACGAAATCATACGTCCAAATCTCATTCGGGCGCGTTGCCTTCGGCATCACCGGCTGCGACTCCCGCACTCGTTTTCCGGTTTTCTTCGGACGCGGCACCTGCAAACCGAATTTCCGCCAAACTCGCACCACTCGTTTGCGGTTGAGCTTTTGTCCGCCTCGTTTCAGGAGCGCGTGAACGCGCCGATAACCGTAGCGGGGATGGGCAAAGGCTAACTCTTTGACCTGACTTTCAAATTCTTCATCCGGCTCGCGCCCGATGCGATACTGACAGGTTGAACGAGCGAGGAAAATCAACTGACACGACCGTCGTTCCGAAACTTCTTTCGTCTTCAGAAAAACGACCGCCTCTCTTTTTCGTTCAACCGTCACCACTTTTTTGCTAACAACTCCTGCATCGCATCAATTTCAATCATTCGATCTGCCAGCAGTCTTTTCAAACGGGCGTTCTCCGGTTCGGGTTCCCGCAGTCGCTTGATTCCTGCCACCTGCATCGAACCAAAACGCTTTTTCCACTTGTAAAAAGTCCCGCGCGTTAAAGCCTTTCTGCCGACAAAATTCGGCAATCGTCACTTCGGTTTTTCGGCTTCCCGGACAAAACCGACAATCTGTTCATCGGTATAAATTTTTTTCATTTGTTTCTCCCAAATTTGATTTTTTAATATCGGAAAAAACTTGCCAATCATCTGGCTCAATTTTATGGGTTCAGGTCAGAAATATAAGAAACCTCTACTTTGCACTTGGTGACAGCGTTATTGCCAGCCGGGTTAAAAGCCTGCCAATACGGAGAACCTTCCCTGCTGTCGAGTAAAGCGCCGGCTGCTTCGGCTGTCAGCGGTTTCGAGAGCAAATATCCTTGACCGCAGTCGCAGCCGAGCTTTTTGAGCTGCGAGAGCTGCTCCGCGGTTTCGATGCCTTCGGCGATGACCTTCATTTTCAGATTTTGCGCCAGACGGATTATCGTATGAACAATATTGTAATTCTCATCGTTTTCGATCATCCGGCTGACAAAAGAACGATCAATTTTTAGAAAGTTGGCGGGCAGACGATGCAGATAACTCATCGAAGAATAGCCGGTGCCGAAATCGTCGAGACTCAGTTCGACACTCAGTTCGACACCGAGGGAAACGAGCCGATTCATCATCGCCACCGCCGCCTGACTGTTCTCCATTACGTGACTTTCGGTGATTTCCAGTTTCAGGCAGCGCGGGTCGAGATTCGTTTTGGCAAGCACTCCGGCAACCTGCTCGACCAGATCGGGCTGCGAGAATTGTTTGCACGAAAGATTGACGCTGATTGTCAGTTCCGAGAGTGAAGAAGTTAAACTCTGCCATTCGCGCATCTGGCGGCAGCTTTCGCGCAGAATCCGCAGTCCGAGCGGAACGATCAAGCCGGTTTCCTCGGCAAGCGGAATAAATTCGACGGGCGAAACAACGCCGCGTTCCGGGTGATTCCAGCGGACGAGCGACTCGAACCCAATGATGCGGTCGGTTTCCAAATTCACAATCGGCTGATAATAAACGATGAATTCTCCACTCTCGATTCCGCGCCGCATCTCGATTTCCATTTGCAGACGGCTGTTCGCCTGTTCGTGCATCGTGCGGTCGAAGGTTTGATAGCAGGCTTTACCGGCGGCTTTCGCGCGATACATCGCAATGTCGGCATCGCGCAGCATTTCTTCGGGTTTTTGATAATTTTCGCCGCTCAGAGCGATGCCGATGCCGGTGGTAGTGGAAACTTTGTGTCCGCTTAAATCGAATTGAGCAGCGAGAAATTTTCCTGCAAATCGGTTTCGGCGCGTTTTCGTCCGGTAATGTCGCGGTTAATGCTCAAAACCGCCGGTTTTCCCTGAAATTCGATGACCGAAGAATTTATTAAAAAGTGAATCGGCGCGTTCCGTCGGCGCGAAACTGCACGGTTTCAAATTCCTCGTAACTTCCTTTTCGCAGCAGTTCCCGGATTGGTTCGTCGCCGCGTGAAATTTCCTTGGACATTTCACGGATGCTTTTTCCTAAAAATTTTTTGCGTTTGAATCCGTAAACCGCGCACGCTCTTTCGTTGGCATCGAGAATCGTTTCGTCTGCCGGATCGAAAATAAGAATCGCGTCGTTGGCGCAGCGGAAAAGATTGCGGTATTCCTCGGATTTACGCAGGACTTCAGCCGTCTGCTTGCGTTCGGTAATATCGCGGATGACGGCGGTAAACGCCCTTTTATCGCCCCGATGCTCGCCGAACGAAATCTCGATTTCGATTTCGCTTCCGTCGCGCCGCACCGCGGGCAGTTCGATATTATTCCAGGACATCGTTTGTTCGCCGGTTTTTAGATAACGCTTCAATGTTTCCATGCACACGGTAACAAAAGGTTCGGGAATAAAAGCAGATATTTTCCTGCCGATCAATTCTTCGGGCTGATAGCCGAGAATTTCATGCGATGCCGGATTGACGAACAGAATCGTCACGCTCTCGTCAACCGTCACAATCATATCCGACGCGCTTTCGGCGACGATCCGGTAATTTTCTTCGCTTTGTTTGAGAGCGGTGTGCGCGGCGAGCAACACCTTTTGGCGGCGAACAGTCATCCGCGCGACGACTTGACGGGCGAGCGTTGTGAGAGCTTCCTTCTGCCTTTCGCTCAAACAGCGCGGCTGGCGGTCAAGCACGCCCAGCGTTCCGATTGCGCTGCCGTCGCCGGTAATCAGCGGCGCACCGGCGTAAAATCGAATTCGCTCTTCACCGGAAACGAACGGGTGTCCGGCGAAATGACCGTCTTCGAGTAAATCGGGAATCTCGAATTTTTATTGAGCGGAAACCGGACGGAAAAAGCCGGATCGCGCGGAATCTCGCCGGTTTCAAACCCGACTTTCAATTTAAACCATTGGCGTTCGCTGTCAATCAACGTGATGAGCGCAATCGGCGTATCGCAAACCGTCGCCGCCGGCTGCTTTAAATCATCGAACTCCTGTTCGGCGGGAATGTCGAGAATATCGAGATTTTTGAGTGCGTGTAATCTTGACTGTTCGCTGTTCGGAAATTGATAAGACATAGAAAATTTCGGGTCGAAACCGGTGATGTTGTCAGCCGGAAAATTGCGAAAGGCGGCAATAATCAAACGAATTTTAACTATTTTCCCGGTTGATTTTGCGGCAGGTTTTTTCGCCGGCGCGAAGCTAATACCATTTACCGTTATTGAAGGTGCATTAAATTTTCTGCTGAAATCCGCCTATCTCCAAGTATTCACTCAAGATAGGCGGATTTCAAACTACTGTCTACTGCCTTCTGCCTACTGGGAACTGGTATAACTATCCTTATCGGCAGTTTCCCGGTTTATCTTTAGCGGCTTTTTTATCCGGCGAGATATAAATAACACCGAAAATCATGGAACTAAACTTGCGTTAAGTGTCAGTCGGACTGTTTTTACAACCGCCGATCAGTATCTTTTCCCGCAAGCCATTTTTCGATGCAAAATTCTTCGACCGAGCGTTTTCTCAACAAAATCCAAAACTATTCGCATTTCACGGTTCCGCTGGCGGCGGTCGTGATTTTGATGGTTCTGCTCGTTCCTCTGCCGCCGCTTCTGCTCGACGTTTTGATTAGTTTCAACCTGATGC
>JAJAZE010000266.1 GCA_026785925.1 Pyrinomonadaceae bacterium | reverse complement strand
CGGCATTTGGTTGACGATTTCCATTGTCTTGACGCTGACATTCGTCACGCGCTTGAGCAAATCAATCACCGATTCTTTATAATCTTCAAACTTGTATGTGTTGAATCGTTCGGCGATGGTCGCGTCCTGCGGTTTCTTTTCTTTGTATTGGTCGAGAATCCATTCGAGCGCGGAACGGTTGCCGAGTTTATATTCCCACGCGAGCGGCGGAATGCCCGTTAATGTCGTGTGCGAATCTATTTCGATTGCGCCGTTAATCTTATCGGCGCGAAGTTTGGTTTTCGGCTTGGCGATAAAAGGTTCGTCTCCGGTTTTTGCCGTATCGGTGAACAAATCGTTTTGCTTGATTTTCTTTTTCGGCGTTAAATCCAAATCATTTCGTCCGAGCGCAAACGGTTTCTGCGTTTCGTAATTAATATGCAAATCCATCAATTCTTTGCCCCAATCGCGCCATTGTGTAAAGTCATCGTATAACGGCAGACGCGGAAACTCGCGCTTTAAGTTCTGCTCGTATTTTTTGCGATAAACAGGCGAATGCAGCACGGCGTAAGTGTAATAAAAAATATCCTGCTTTGCAATCCGCTTACCGTTCGTCTTGTCAGAACCGTCTGCGTGAGCGGACGGCGTTTTTTCGTGCGTCGAGTCCGCGCCGCCCGCTAACGCAGGCGGTTCTGACCTGTCGCCGTAATAATTTTGAAATTGAGTTAAGCCCCAATCGGTGATGTTTTCGTGTTTTTGATTTTCGGAATAAACACAAAAAGGCAATGTTTGGGAATCGCCCGTTAAATGTAAATCTACAATGTTCGATGTTGCGACGGCGTGAAAATCTTTTGAGCCGCCCAAAGCGGTAAAAGCAATATATTGATTGAGACTTTCGTTGACATTGTAAATTTCATTCCATTGATAATTCATTCCGATAAAATTTCTATCAAAATATAGATATTGAGAAACATACGGACGATATAAAGACTTTTGAATTTGTTTTTCCGAAAATTCTTTTTGAATATTACGGTTACGATATTTGTCTAATTCTCTATCCCATTTGATTTTCATCTTATCCGCAAAATGTTCGTCTTTGCGTGTTGTTTCATATACGTCCACAAAGTAACGCATCTTGGCTTCGAGCGCGTCTTTTGAGAAATCATAAACCCAATCGTCGCGTTGCGTTTTAAGTCCGCTTGAGAAAAGTTTAAAAACTGCTTTCTCCGATTTGCCCGCTTTCACGTTTTTATCAATCAACGGCAATAAACTATCCCAATCGTTGTCGGTCTGGTTAATCCAATTGTTTTTCGCGTCGGGTTCGATGCGTTCAAATTTGATTTGTGAAATATGATTTTCGCGCAGATATTCTTTTTTCTGTTCGGATTTAACATAATCGCCGATTTCGTTGTAATAAATTTTAAATCCTGTTTGCTTTTCGTTTTTGATGAAGAAATAAACCGCGATACCGACGCGGATTTGGTCGTCAAAAATGTTTCCCGCTTCCTGTCTGCGCCTTTCGCCGCTGGTTCTGGCGTTACCTTTTAAATTTATTATCCACGCTTCGTTAAATTCTTCGCCGACCACTTTGCGGAAACCGTCGAACGACTGCGAATCAATGAATGTACCGTTAGACACAAACGCGATAATTCCATTTTTATCAATTCTGTCAGACGACCAACGATAAAATTTTACGAATGGGTCGTAAACAAAACTTTGATTCTGTGCTGTGCCGTTTTTGATGTAAGTATCTTTAATTCTTTTGTCAATTTCCCTATAAGCGCGGTTGGCATTTTGGAAATTGTAATTCGGCTGTTTCGCGTTATACGGCGGATTGCCGATGATGACGCTGATTTTTTTCGCGTTCTGGTCTTTGATGCGCTTGGCGTTTTCGGAACTGATGCCGAATAACAAATCCTGCTTGTCTTGGTAATGCAGCGCGTCGGTGTTGTCGAGCGTGTCAACAAAACAGATGTTGCGGAATTCGGCGTAAGCCTCCATTTTCTGCTGATAGGTGTATTCGATGTTCAGATTGGCGATGTAATACGGCAAGATGGCGACTTCGTTGGCGTGTAATTCATTTTTGTATTTATATTCCAGATACTGCGCGGGAATGTGTTCGATGAGTTCCGCGATGAATGTTCCCGTTCCCGTCGCCGGGTCGAGAATGTCCACGTTTTTGTCGTCCAGAGTTTTACCGAAATGTTTATGTAAAAGAAAATCGGTGCTTTCAATCATAAACTTGACGATTTCATTCGGCGTATAAACCACGCCCAATCTGTCCGCGCCTTTCGGGTTATAAACTTTGTAGAAGTTTTCGTAGATGTTCTTGAGGAATTTCTGCTTTTCGTGGTGGTCGGTCAATCCGGCGGAAGCGTCGCGGATCGTGTCGTAATAAGATTTGATGGATTGTAAGTGATTTTGCCGGACACTGTAATCCATAAACGTATCGAGAACCGCGACGAGTTCGCGGGCGATGTTATTAAATTTGTGAAAGTTGGCATTGCCGAAGACATTGTTGAAGATGTCTTCGGTCAAGATGTGCTGAATCAACATTTCGCGCACGTCTTCCAAAGTTATTTCGGGATTAATCTCATTTCTGGCGAGTTCGTAAAAGAAATCGCGCTTATTGCGGAAAGATTCGTTGGTTTCCGCTTGCCGTTCGATGAGTTCGCGTAAATCTTCGACGATTGCCGGAACGTCTTCTTTGAACTTGTCGAGAGCTTTGCTGAATTCTTTGACAATCGAAGGCTCGTAATTGATGAATCTGGTGAGAATCGAATCGAGCGCGTTCGTATCTTTCATCGAAACGCGCTGCACGAGTTCGCCTTCCTGAAACAAAACCGCTTCGTTCGTGTCTTCAAAGATAATGTTCGAGTCGGGATAACCGTCTTCGTTGAGTTTTTTGTTAATCTCGAAATCAATGTCGTCCTTCGTGTCTTTCGATTCCCAGTAACCGAACTCGAAGCGCGTCGCATTCTTCAAAACGCCGTCGGGTCTGACGCTGTTGCCCTTTTTTCCTTTGACGTAAATCTCCGGCACTAACAGCAAATTACGACGCTCGGCGTAAGAATTAACGAGATTGAGAAAAGCGCGGCGGATGGACGCTTCGTTATGACTGCCGCCGAAGCGTTTATCTTTGTCCAGTTCGTTGTAATAACGATTGATGAGTTGTTTCGACATAAATTTAAGTTTCTATTTGTTCAAAAATTTAGCGATTCCCGTTTGGCAGTCGTCGGTTAGACGCGCAATCGTGTTGACATCAACACCGGACGCGAGCGCGGATTCGTAAGTCAGTCCGTCCATTTGATATAACAGGCGTTTCGATAAGACGACTGCCGAACGCGAGACTTTTTGATAAATGGAAACATAGTCTTTGACGGCATTTTCAAATGTGTCGGCGGGGAAAACTTCATTGATTAAGCCGAAACTTTGTGCGGTTGAGGCATCGAATTCAAATCCCTGTGTTGCCAATGCGAAAGCGCGTTTTTCCGAGACGTTTCTTCTGAGAATCGCCATCACCATCGCGGGAACGAAGCCGATTTTGACTTCCGGGTAGCCGAAACGCGCCGAATCAGTCGCTAAAACCAAATCGCAAGCGGTCGCCAATCCGCAGCCGCCCGCTAACGCTCTGCCGTGAACGGCGGCGATAACGGGAATTTTTACGGCGCGAATCAGCGAAAATAATTCTCTTAAATTGTCCGCGTCGTCGTGATTTTCCAGAACTCCGCTTTCCGAGATTTTACGCAAAGCCGACAAATCTGCGCCCGAACAAAAATCCGCGCCCGCGCCTTTGATAACGACGGCGCACAAAGATTTGTCCTGGTCGGCGGTTTGCAGCGCGGTTTTTAAATCGTTAATTAGCGCATCGTTCAAAGCATTGCGCTTTTCGGGACGGTTTAAGGTGATGGTCAGAATATGGTCGGCGTTATCAATGATGATTTCAGACATTTATTTTTCGGCTAAGAACTCGCGCAAGCTGTCGGTGACGATTTCAGAGGCTTCCTGCTGCACCCAATGTCCCGCGTCGGGAATGCGAATTTCGGAAAACGGCGCGTCAATCGCTTCAGAAACACCTTTGACGCTTTCGGGCAGCACCGCCAAATCTTTTTCGCCGTAAATGAACAGTGTCGGAACTCTGATTTTCGCGCGGCTCGCGTTATTTAAGAAGAATTTCTTTAAGACATCGGCGCGGTAATAGTTAATCAAAGGCGCGATGCTCGCCGGTTCGCGCCACGATTTTTTATAGGCGGCGATGTCGGCTTTACTGAAAACGCCGGGCGCGGCTGAGAGTTTTAATAAAATGCCCGTCAGTCCGGCGTAGTCGCTGCGGCTGAGAAACCATTCGGGCAGAAAGGGAATTTGAAAAAAGAACATATACCAACTCGCCAGCGTTTGCTTGAGTGAGAGGTTTCTTTTCCAGACGGCAAACGGCGGAACTTGCAGGGCGCAGACTTTGGAAACGTATTCCGAACGATTCTGCGCCAGTTCCCACGCGACAATCGCGCCCCAATCGTGACCGACGACCGCCGCTTTTTCGTAACCGAGATGCCCGATCAATCCGCAGATGTCGTCCGCCAGTTTATCGAGCCGGTAATCTTCGACATTTTCCGGTTTGTCGGACAAATTATAGCCGCGCATATCGGGCGCGACGACCGTGTATTCGTCGCTCAGAGCGGCAAGCTGTTTTCGCCACGAATACCAGAATTCGGGAAAGCCGTGCAGCAGCACGACGAGCTTTTCGCGCCCGCGTCCGGCAATCGCGTAATGCAGTTTAACCGCGCCGATCTGCGCGTAATCGAAAGTTATTTCACTCATAAATTACTCCGCCGTTTGTTTTGAAGTTTTGACAATCGAGGTCAGCAAACGCATCAATTCCTGACAATCGCCGTTGATGGACGCGAACGCTTTTTCGTCCAGATAGTCGGCGGCGCGTAACAGTTCGAGCCAGTATTCGGTCTCCGAAGCCTTTTTCAACGCCGTCGCCATTTCGGAAATGAAAACCTGTCGGGATTCGCCGCTCGACGCTTCTTTGACGTGCTTGCCGATGTGCGTCCCGGAAGTCAAAACGGCTTTGCTCAAAACGTATTCGGTTTTGTCTTCGCCGAGATATTTGTAAAGTTTGACGATTCGCAGTGCAAACGCGAACGACTTTTCTTGAACGGGATTATCCTTCATATTTATCGAGTCAAATTATCAATTATAAATTTTTAATTATAAATTGCTCCGAACAAAATAATCTTAAACTCTGGAATGATTAGTTTTTATTCTGTTAAAAGCATTTAACAATTGAAAATTGACAATTTACAGTTGTTCGTCGCTGATGCCTAAACTTTTCGCTTCGTCTTCGCCGACTTCGATTTTCATTCGCAAAAGCGCGGTTGAAAAAGTCTTCCCCTGCGCGTCGGTCATCAGAGACAAAGTTCCGCCGCCGCCCAAACTTTCGTGCAGCAGAAAGTTCAGCGCGTGCAGATTCGGCAGTTCAAACCGTTCGACCGCGCCTTTGACCATCGCGCCGAAATGTTCTTTGACCGCCGCTTCGGTCACTTCGCGCACCAAGAGCGGATAAAATTCGTTCTTCAGCGCAATCACGCCGACGTTTGCCGTGTCGCCTTTGTCGCCCGAACGAGCGTGGGCGAGATTTAATAATTCGATTTTCATAAATTTTCCGCGAACTTTTTTAAATCTATCTTTGCCTGTTTCAAAATACTTCTGAGCGTTCCGACTGCCAGTTCACGATGCAGCGGAACGACGCAGCCGATTTCGCCGCCAGGTGTTTGCTTCTTCAAAATAATATGACTTCCTTGCTGCCTAATTTGAAGAAATCCTAAACGCTCCAGTGCGCGAATTGCGGCTTTGCCGGAAACTTTAGGCGGCTTTGGCATATTCAGCCTCAAAAGTAGTCAGTAAAGTAGTTGATTTATTCGGCAAAGGAAACTCAGAAAGGTAAAGCTCGGTCGCTTCCTTCAAGTTTTCCAAGGCTTCTTCAAGCGTCATTCCCTGGCTAACGGTTCCAACTTCCGGGCAATCGGCGACGTATAATTTTTCTTCTTTGTGTATTACAGCCGTAAAAGTTTGTGTTTTCATAACTTCTTTTGCATTAAATCTAAAAAGTAAAAGCCGGCGTGAACGAGCGAATGCGTAATTTCTCCGCGCTCGATTAAATTCTTGATTTCAGCCAGCGGAACGAGCTTATTAACGACGCTTTCGTGTTCGTCAAAAGCCGTCTCCCGCGTTTTCTCACAGTCGAGCGCGAGATAATGGTGCATCCAATTATTCTGAATCGCCGGATTCGGACGCGATTTGCCGAGATAGATAAATTCGCTCGCTTCAAAGCCGGTTTCTTCCAGCAATTCGCGCCGCGCCGCTTTTTCCATCTCTTCGCCGTCGTCAATCATTCCGCCCGGAATTTCCAGAGTTATTTCTTCCGAACCTTGCCGGTATTGTTCGATTAACACCACGGCATTTTCCTTAGTCAGCGCAATGACGTTGACCCAATCGGGACACTCGATAACGAAAAACGTGTGTTCCACGCCGTCCGATTCGCGTTCGCAAAAGTCTTCGCGGACTTTAAATACGCGGCAGTCGGCAACTTGCTTCGATTGTTTGCGCGTCCAAGTGTCGGGTTTGTCGTTCATAATTTGGATGATGTTACTATTAGAAATGTGATTCGATTATAAATCAAGTGTTCGATTTCAAGAGGGAAATGATGATTAAAAATTTTATCTGTTACGCACTGCTCACTGCTCTGACCGCCGTTTTCACCTTCGGGCAAAAGCCGTCGCCGACGATGATGCCGTCGCCGATACCGCAAATTGCGCCCACGCCGGTTGATTTGGAGATGGTTTTAACCGAAGCCGAAAAGCAAACCGCTTTTTATCAGGAAACTTTCAAAGATTTGCTGGCGACCGAAATCAAGACGTTTGAAAAGTATGACAAAACCGGCGATTTGGATGAAAGAACAGTGATCGAATCGAATTTTTTGGTCTATCAGTCTTCCGAAAATGCCAATCGAATACTCGAATTGCGTAATGTCTTAAAGGTGGACGATAAATTGATTCCCGACAGCCGGAGCCGCGCCGACCGTTTTTTAGGCGAATTGGCTAAAAAGAAAACTTTCGATAAGGAATTAGAAAAACTCGAAAGTGAAGGCTTGCGCTACGACCGAACCGTCAGAATCAGCAACCTGACGCTTTACGAAGCCATTACTTTGGCGAAGAATCTGCGCCCGTTTTTCGATTTCAAACTGGTCAGCACGGAAAATTACGATGGCAGCGAGGTTTTCGTCGTCAGTTATCAGCAAACGCGAAAAAGCCCGTTTATCACGATTGATGAAAAGGAATCGAACGAGCCGGGCGTGACTGCCGACTTTGACATCAGCCTGCCCGGAGCTTTGAAAAAAAGCGACAAATTCTTGCGCGGAAAGTTGTGGATTGACGCGAAAACATTTCAAATCCGGCGCGAGGAAAGACTGATTACCGTGCAGTCAAACTCGACTCCGCTGGTCGCACAGGAAAGCGTTTTTGAATATGCGCCGAGCGAATTCGGTATTTTAGTGCCGAAGAAAATAACTTTCACCGACAATAATCTCAGGAAAATTTCAAAAGACAAAGAATACAGCGCGGTCAAAAACACGAAAGTCATTTTCGATTATTCAAAATTCAAAAAGACCAGTGTCGAAGTCAATATTATTGACGAACCGTAAATCAATGACGAATTTCAAGTTACGAATTAAAAAGTCTCTTTTCTTTATTCGTAACTGATGCTACGCAAGTGACTGGAGCGCAATCCGTCCCGGTTGCATTGAGCGCGTGAGCGCGAAAAAGCCTGGCGACGGCTTTGAGCTTTCAT
>JAJAZE010000265.1 GCA_026785925.1 Pyrinomonadaceae bacterium | reverse complement strand
TTGTCATACTCGGCAATCGCTTCGGTCAATGCGTCTTGACTGTCAAGAGCAACGCCTTTGTTCAGATAAGCCGCTGCCAGATCGTTCGCCAACTCGCCGCGATTCTCCTGATTGACCAATCGCTCTCGAATCGCAATCGCTCTGTCATATTCGGCAATCGCTTCGATCAATGCGCCTTGACTGACAAGAGCCACGCCTTTGTTCATATAAGCCGCTGCCAACTCGTTCGACAACTCGCCTCGATTTTCGTCATTGACCAATCGCTCACGAATCTCAATCGCTTTGTCATACTCGGCAATCGCTTCGGTCAATGCGCCTTGACTGTAAAGGGCAACGCCTTTGTTCATAAAATTATTGGCTTCTAATTCCGGCTGGCTTAGTTTGCCGGTAATCAGTTGACAGCGGGCGATTATCTCGCGCATATAGCCTAATGCAAGCAGTCTTTCCATCGCTTCATTAAGGATAATAACAACGGCATCATAAATTTGCGCTTTGATGGAATGGTCAGCGGCGTTGAAATACGGGGCGAATTGTTCACGCGTGTAGCATTGGGCAATCGGCTGGCGAATTGAATAGAAATAAATAGCGGCGAGATGATGCAGTTGTTGTCGGTTGAGTTTTTCGTCTTCTTTGTCGGGCTGCTGTGAGATGATTTGCGCGGCTTGCGATAAGAGTTCGTAGGAATTCGCGCCGATGCGTCTGACTAATGTGCTGCTCGAAAGCACCGCGTCAATCGCGTCTGCGTCGAGATGTTCGGCTAAAACTTTTGCCAGCGCGGGAAATTCGACGGCGTTGCCGAAAATCGCCAAGGTTTTCAAAACCAGACGCTCATCGCCGCTCAGGGCGACATACTGGCGTTCAATCAGGTGCATCGAGCCTTTTTTCGCATCGTGTTCGCGGAACTGCTCGAAAAGCTCTTGGTCTTGCAGAACGCCGGTTAAGGTTGTTCCATAACGACGATGGTTTGACTTGAAATAGCCGACTAAGGCGACCAATGCCATCGGGACAAAGGTAAAGCCGAGGTCTTTTAACGTCTGCAAATCTTCAACGGTAATTTCCGCCAAACCGCAGTCAGTTCCACTCTTTTTCAGCTTTGCGCCTTCGCTTTGCAGAAAATCGAGCGTGAAAGGTTCAGGCAAATCGCCGATGTGAATTTCCTCGATGTCGTCAAACGTCTCGAACTGCGGAACTCTCTGCGAAGTCAGCAGAAAATGCAAGCCGCTGACATTGAGGGCTTTCTCGAAAAAATAATTCAGGCGCGGGTCTTTGATTCGATTATTTTCCAGAACACTCTCAAAATTTTCGAAGATAAACCAAACGTGACGTAGTGCGCTCAAATCTTCGAGCAAGTCGCTGACGATTTCGAGCGGCAAAGCGTCCGGCGATTGCTGTGTCTGCTGTAAAAAACTCGCATAGCGCAGCGTGTAAGAACCGGCTTTATTCGTCTTGCCGAGCCGTGCGTCGGCTTTACTGCAAACTTCGGCGAAACTGCCTTGATTATCGCGGCAATAGAAAATAAAAATCGCGCCCGTGCTGTCCGACGGCAAATTATAGTCGGGCGCGAAGCTATACAGAACTTCCGTCATCAGCGAAGTTTTGCCGTAGCCGCTCGCCGCTTTGATAACGACAAATTTCCTGCCGTTTTTCGACAGCCATTCGGAAAGACTTTCCTGCTCAACTTCGCGGTCAACAAACGGCTTTCTTTCGACATAAAATCCGACGACTTTGGGAAGATTTTTAGATGTAATCTCGACATCATCTAATTTTTCTCGAATGCGGTCGAGACTTTCCTGCGCTGTGTCTTGTTTACCTTCGATTACGTCAAGTTTTTCAAAGATTTCTTCTTTGAATTTCAAAACTTCTTCGGTCAGATTTTTGAAATCTTTGATTTGCCCGAACGATTGCAGATTGGCACTGATTTGTTTCAGCAAAGCGGTTTGTTCAAGCGTGGTTTGCCTGTTCATCGCCGCTTCGATTTTTTCGTTGACTTTGTATTCTTCGTTGAAGATAACGCAGACAAGCTGAAACCAATCGTGGCGCGTGACTTTTTTGCCGTAAGCAGTGAGTTTTAGCTGAATAATCGAATCGTCCTCTTCGGGTAACTCGTATTGTTCCCAAACGTTTTTGATGGCTTCTTTTAACAATTTGAAACCGTTATCCGTTGAATAAATATCTTTCAGATGACGTGAAGCATTTCTGGAAAAATAGACACGCAGTTGTTCATGATGTGCCAAAAAAGAATTTTGAATTTCCTGAATAGTTTCTTTTTTTAACTCGTCGGCGAGAATTTCCTGCTTGTCTTTGGAATTAGCGACGTTTTCGCGGTCAAAAATGCTAAACAAATCTTGAGGATTAATTTTGTTATCGAAAGTTGTGTTTTCAAGATTGGCGATTTCCGCTTTGAGATTTTTGCTGACGGCGATCAGAAATTTCGTATCTTCATTTCTCCAAGCCGCGCCGACCATCTTTTTCCAGAAGTTTTGCTGTCTTGCTTCAATGTCAGCCAGACAGCTTTGGCAAGCGAAATAGGTCGCCAGCAAAGTCGCTTTCCGCGCTGCTCTCTGCAAATCGTGATTTAAGGAGTTGGAATCAATCGCATTGATTCTTTGCGAGTATTTTTCAAGACTGTCAGAAACTCCGCCCTTTAAAAAATCATAAATAACGCCGCCGACCGCTTGCCCGAAAATCGCTCCGGGAATCGCGCCAAAATTGAAAGTGCCGATGTCTTCGGGTTTAACCGTCGAATCCTGAACTCTATTGGTGTAGATCGAATAACCAACGCTCGCCGCTCCGAGCAGAACTCGCAGCAAGGTGTATGCGGTAATGAGTGTAAGCGACATTCCAACCTCAGTATTTATAAATTTGTTAGAGCATTAAGAGGATATTACAAAACTTAATCTTTGAAAAGATAATCCAGTGCGGAAAGTTTTTTGAATCTGCGCCGAATGTGTTTATAATCGCTGTCCAATTTAATCAACCACAAATTCTGACGGGTAACAGATGAATAAAAAAGAAGCGCGGCGAAAAAGACAAGAGGCGGAAAAAGCGAAAAGGCGGAACATTCTCGACAGTTCGATTATCGGCGATGAAGAAGAAACCGGCGCGGCAACTGTTGACGGCGAGCAAGAGGAAACTCTGCTCGGCAATCTCGCGCCGGTCAAGCAGATTCCGATGCTGATTTGGCGGCGAAGAGCCAGCTAAAGCTGGAACTCAGAACTTTGGAACTCAGAACTTGAGAGCTTCGTTAAGATTTGGCTTTTCCGCGTGTCGTGAATCCTTTAATTTCGTCTTCGTCCAAAAGCCGATACGCGCCGACGGCGATGCGGGCATCTTTGATGTGTCCGATGGAAATGCGTTTGAGTTTGACGACCGAATGACCTACTGAATCGAACATTTTGCGGATTTGTTGGTTGTGTCCTTCGTGTAAAGTTACTTCATACCAGCCGTTGCTGTCGGTGTGTTTCAACTCTTTGATTTCGGCGGGCGCGGTGCGGAAACCGTCTTCTAAGGTTACGCCGCGCCGCAGTTTGTTGACGGCGTTGGCGTTCGGCAAGCCTTTGACTTTGACTTCGTAGACTTTGGCGACGGTTTTCGACGACGCGACGAGATTGGTGAAAACGCCGTCGTTGGTCAAAATAATCAAGCCTTCGGTGTTGTAGTCCAATCTGCCGACCGGATGGAGTTTGCCGAGTCTCGGCGGCACTAAATCGGTGACGAGATTTCTGCCTTCCGGGTCAGCCGCGCTCGACAGATAGCCTTTCGGTTTGTTCAGCAAAACATAAACCGTTTCGCGCTGGCTGAGTTTCGGGTTGATGAGTTTGCCGCCGACTTTGATGTGGTCGGTTTCGGGGTCGGCTTTCGTGCCGAGCGTCATAACGATTTCGCCGTTGACGGAAACTT
Source organism: Pyrinomonadaceae bacterium (assembly GCA_026785925.1). GTDB lineage: Bacteria > Acidobacteriota > Blastocatellia > Pyrinomonadales > Pyrinomonadaceae. Next base: position 14,311 of record JAJAZE010000265.1, on the reverse strand, counting down.
CGCCCGCTTCGATTAATCTTTCAGCCGCGCGGCGCGACGCGATTCCGGCTTGCGCGATTAATTTTTGTAATCTTTCCTGCATATATTTTATTTTACACTAGAGAGGCGCGGAGAACACGGAGAGAAAAAACAACCACGAACAAACACGAAGCAACCCGAAAAGAAAATTCTTAACTTCGGGTTGCTTCGTTTTTGTTCGTGGCTAAAAGATTCTGTGACTTTATGAAGAACCGAATCTTATTTGGTGCGCGGCAGATACGGCACGAATTTGTCCATCGAAGCATTGATTTGCAGGTAAATTTGCGTCTCTTTCGGAATCAGATTTTTCCAATTCGCGCCGCCGCGTTTGATGTAACCGGCGAGCTTTGCCGGATTTGAATTGTAACCGGCGGACATCAATTCGTTCGGCGTGGCGATGCCGTTGGCGATGGCGGCAGAAACCGTTTCGCTGGCGAGCAAATCGCTCCACGTCATCTGCATATAGAGCAGCATCGCCTGCGCTGCGTTCGGATGATTTCGCATTCCTTCAACGAAATCGGGCATCAACCCGACATTGTAGTAACGCGAACGAATCATATTGTAAGTCCACGGAATCATCTGCACCATTCCGCCCGCGCCCGCCGAACTGACCGAATAGCGATAAGTCTGATTTTCGTTCAGCGCGAACAAAGCGTAGATGTCGTTGTAAATAGTCGGATGATATTCGGTGCGAAAACGCAGGTGGTCAACGTGTTCGACGACCGCCAGACGTTCTGCCATATCGGTCACTTGCGGCGAAATAAAAACGCCCTTCTTTTGCAGATTAGTCCGCGCCGTGTCGAGTTGACTGCGAATATAAATTTTACCCGCGCCCACGACTTCCGGCGTGACGATTCCCGGATGCGTCGAAATATAATACGCCGTTTCCAGATATGCGCCGTTACGCTCAATCGGATACTGCACGAGCAGCGGCAGATGCGCTTTGTTTTCCGCATCAATCACCATCACCGGCGTATTCACGCCGTTGGCGCGCAAATTTTTCACCGTCACCAGATTGCCGTTGGAAGTCGTCGTTGAGATTTCCCGGCTGTTTTTATCGAGAAACGCGGTTTTCATCATTACGATATAATCAATGTCGTTCGCTTTGTAATCGTAATAAGCGATGCGAATCACGTCGGTCATTAAAAAACTGTCGGTCATCGCCGTCTGAATCGGACGCGCCTGCATCTGTCGTTTGGCTTCGGCGATTTTACTTTTAATTTGCGCGAATGTCAGCGGTTTGTAAAACGTCGGCTGTGGTCGCGGGGTCGGCGACGGAAACGGATAAATCGGCGTGACCAGTGTTGACGGATTTTGAGCCGGAGTCGTGATTGGGCGCGGTGTTGCTAAAGGTGTCGGCGTTGGCATCGGCGGATTGGTAATGATGACACGCGCCGCCGGTGTCGGTGTGGGCTCAATCGGCGGAATGCTGACGCGCGGGCGCGTCGGTGTCGGCGTTGGTGAAACGCTTTGCGAAAAAGTCGAAATAGTTGTGAATAGAGAGACAAAGAAGCTGAACAAAACAATTTTTTTCATTTTATTACAATTAGGGCTTGAAAAAATTCGGACGAAATTTACCGGGAAATTTTTGAATTTGAAACGACGGTCTTTCGTCAGCCGCGCTTATTAAAGATTCGCCCAAAAGATGAAAGGTTGTCAAATCTATTATAAAAAGATTATGGTTTCAATAACGGTTCGTAATGGCAGGGCGAGATTTGTGATGGCAGCGCGAGATTTGTTATCGCCGGTGATTTTCGCTATAACTGAAAACTTGACGGCAGTTACAACTTTTTATTTTATGAAAAAATTATTTGGCACCGACGGCATTCGCGGCGAAGCGGGAATTTTTCCGCTCGACGAGAAAACAATTGAACTTATCGGCAATTCGCTGGCGCGGCAATTAACGGAAAAACTCGGACGCAGCCCGCGCTTCGTCACCGGACGTGACACGCGCAAATCCGGCGCGTGGATCGAGCAAGCCTTTTGCAAAGGCGCGAACGCGGCGCAGGCAGACTGCGAATCGGCAGCGGTTATCACTACGCCGGGCGTGGCTTTTCTAACCAAAAAATACAACTTTGACGCGGGCATCGTGATTAGCGCATCGCATAATCCGTATCAGGACAACGGCATCAAAATTTTTCTCCCGAACGGTAAAAAGATTGACGAATCGGTAGAAAGAGAAATCGAGAAAGACATTTTTCAAAATCTCAATTCTCAAGCCGCTAATCTCAATTTCGATTCGGTTGGATTGAGCGAAATAGATGTTCGCGCCGACAATTATCGAGGAATCTACATCAATTATCTCGCCGAAGATTTTAAAAAGCTCGATTTAAATAATTATAAAATTGTGATGGATTGCGCCAACGGCGCGGCTTGCCAACTTGCACCGGAGCTTTTCCGCCGGTTCGGTGCGGAAGTTGTCGCCATCAACGACGCGCCGAACGGCGTAAATATCAACGAAAATTGCGGCTCGCTGCATCTGGAAAATTTGCAGGAAGAAGTTTTGAAACAGAAAGCCGACTTCGGCGTAGCTTTTGACGGCGATGCCGACCGCTCCTTATTTGTAGATGAAAAGGGAAATCTAGTGGACGGCGACGCGGTTTTATGGATTATGGCGAATCATCTGCAAGCAAACGGCAGATTGAATAATCAAACGGTGGTGGCGACCGTAATGAGCAACATCGGTCTGGAAATCGCGCTCAACTCGAAAGAAATTACTCTGCGGCGCACGGCGGTCGGCGACAAATATGTGCTGGCGGAACTTCTGAAAACCGATTCGGCGATTGGCGGTGAACAATCCGGGCATATCATTTTTCCGTTTCACGGTCTGGTCGGCGACGGAATGCTGACCGCGCTTTTTCTGCTCGAAGCGATTCGGGCAAAAGACGCGACTTTTTCGGCGATGACCGATGGTTTTGTGCAGTTTCCGCAGATTTTAATCAATGTTAAAGTGCGTGAAAAACTGCCGTTTGAAGCAGTTTCGGAAATATCGAAAGCGGCGCGGGAAATCGAAGATCAACTCGGTGAACAAGGACGTTTGCTTTTGCGTTATTCGGGAACGGAAAATCTGGCGCGGGTGATGATCGAAGGCGAAAATCAAGCGGCAATCGAAACGCAGGCGCATCATTTAGCGGAAATTATCAGAAGAAATTTAGGTTAAAAGAAAAATGTCGGTCGGTCTCCATCTCCGATGAATCGCGCCAATTATTTAGTTTTATCGGAAAATTGAAATCCGTTTTTTCGCGCTTGCCAACCGGAATAAAATGATTGTATATTAAATCAACTGAGACGATAGGTGAAACCTTCGTCTCAAGTGGTTGCTGGGGTGAGGACAGTAATCACGAATTGGCAGGTGCGGCACACTTCCACGTTGCTTCGCCTGCTCTACATTTTAAAAGGATGAAGGATAAAGGATAAGGGCGAAACTGTTCTTACTTGTCTTTCATCCTTTTGCTTTTTTGTGGTTAATTGTTATTTTCAGAGGTCAAAATTATTTAAGTAATGAAAAGCAAAAAGGTTTCGGTTAATCTGCAAAACGAAGCGCACGAATACGACATTGAAATCGGACACGATTTACTAGACGCGAGCGGCGAATGGGCGCGAAAATGTCTTGCGCTGAAAACAAGTAAAGTCGCGCTCGTCTCGAACGTCAAAGTTTTTCCGCTTTACGGCGCAGCAGTCAAAAACAGTTTTGAGAAGCAAGGTTACGAAGTTTCCGTCTATTTGATGAAAGACGGCGAAAAACATAAAAACTTTCGCACTCTGGAAAGTATTCTAAAATTTTTCAGCGAACAAAAACTTACGCGAACCGACGCGGTGGTCGCGCTCGGCGGCGGCGTGGTCGGTGATTTAGCCGGTTTTGCGGCGGCAATCTTCTTGCGCGGCATCGCTTTTCTGCAAATTCCGACGACGCTTTTAGCAATGATTGATTCGTCGGTCGGCGGAAAAACCGGCGTGAACAGCGATTTCGGGAAAAATCTGCTCGGCGCGTTTCACCAGCCGAACGGTGTTTTGATTGATGTTGCCACGCTAAAAACTCTGGCGCGGCGCGAACTAACCGCCGGATTTTGCGAAGCCGTCAAACAAGGCGCGATTTGCGACGCGAATCTTTTCGACCAAACCGCTGAATTTCTGAAATACTTTCCGCCGCATAAATTAAACAAATATTTCTCTAATGAAAAATTTATCTCGTCCCTCGAAGATTTAATTCAAGCGCAAATCACCTTCAAAGCGCAAATCGTGATGCAGGACGAAAAGGAAAACGTCGAAAGAATTGACGAAAAATCCCGCAAAATCTTAAATTTCGGTCATACGCTGGCGCACGCGCTCGAAAAAGTTACCGATTATAAACGCTTTAAACACGGCGAAGCGGTCGGCTACGGAATTTTATTTGCCGCCGAACTTTCAAAAACACTTGATATTCTCGATGAAAATAAACTAAACTTGTTGAACGATGTTATGCGGCGCGTCGGGGAATTGCCCGACACGCAAAACATCAGCCTCGAAAAAGTCTTTGAAGCCTTCGCTTTCGACAAAAAAACAATCGGTAAATCCTTGCAGTGGATTCTTTTAGAAGACATCGGCAAGCCGAAAATCGTCGGCGGCAAAGACGTATCTTCAGCAATCGTTTATGAAACTCTCAAAAAAGTTTTACGCGATAATCTAAACTAACGGATTTTCAACGAGAGGATTTTGTCAATGAATAATAGAAATAATAGAAAAACAAAAAACAGCAGTTCCGAAAAAGGCGGCGCCGGTATTAAATTGGTCGCCGTTTTAACCGTTTTATTTTTAATCGCGCACGCCGGTTACAATTATATTCCAACCGCGTATCAGGGCGAAAATTTCAAACAGGATATGCAGACGGCGGTCGTGCAGGGAATGGCAGTTCCTGCCGGAATCACGCCGGTTGATATGGTCAAAGCAAAACTTCAGCGGGCGATCACGTCGAACGATCTGCCGACCGATGTGTTCGTGCAGGTTAAACCCGGCAATAACAGCGTCACGGCGCAAGTCGCTTACACTAAAAAGGTGGCGATACTGCCCTTCGGTCTCTACACTTACACCTACGAATTTAATCACACCGCAACCCCGACCGGATTTCTGTTAAAATAACAACTGAAATTATGCGAGTTTGTTCGGCAATTTTTACGCTGACTTTGGTGGCGGGCATCGGTTTTGGCGATTCGGAAAAAATTTCCGATCAAAAGCTCGTCGCTTTACCCGCAAAACGCGGGGCGCGTCCGAATGATGCAGCTTGTCGGTTACGATAAATTCTTCATCGTGATTGACTGGAAAATCAATCCTGAAGAAGGTCAAGAAAGCCTATCTTTTTACGACAAAGACATTCTGCCAAACTTAGAATTTGAAGATTAAAATCTTAAACGCCGACTGCTAAACTGCGCGGTTTTCGCAGACTTTGCAGTTGAACCAAACCGTTCGGCGCGTTTGCCAGCCAGGTTGTCGGGCAAACGCCGCAGGTCGTGCATTTTTCGACTGCCGGACACGGTTTGCTTGAAAGTGATGCCTGCGATTTTTCGTGTTCGGTTTTCAGAAAATCAAAAGACAACCCCGAATCTATAATCGTCCACGGCAAAAATTCGTCGTAACTTCGATTTCTGGAAGTGTGAAACGCGGCATTGATTCCGGTTTCGCGCAGAGCATCGTTGAGATTTCCCTTTAAACGCGCCGCCGCTTCGATAACTTTTCCGATGGTTCTGTCGCCCGATGAAAACAACGCCTGTTCGTGCGCGATCCGCGCCGACATTGCGCGAACTTCGACGTTCGGGATTCGCGCTAAGTTTTTAGAAACCCATTTCAGACGATTTTTTAATTCCTTTTCATCGCATACCGCGTCCCACTGAAACGGAGTGTTCGGCTTCGGAACCAAGCCATTTAATGACGGAATAATTTTTCCGGCGCGTCCGAATTTTTTTCCCGCGACGAGCATTCGGTCTTTGATGCGTTCGACCAGAACAATCATTTCTTCCAAATCTTCCTGCGTTTCCGTCGGCAAACCGACCATCAAATAAAGTTTTATGGTCAGCATTCCGCGATCAAAAACCGCGCCGCAGATGTCCACGATTTCGTCGTTCGTCAAATTTTTATTGATGACGCGGCGCAGTCTGTCCGAGCCGGTTTCGGGCGCGACGGCGATTTGCTGATCGTTCGATTCAACGAGCGCGTCTAATAATTCTTCGGAAATCTGGTCAAGCCTCAACGATGAGACGGTAATTTTATATTCCATCTTTCGCAGTTCGCTCAAAATCGTGGAGATTTCCGGGTGATCGCAAACAGCAGTTGAAACGAGTCCGATTTTGTTAGTTTTGCCGCGCCACTGCGCCGCTTTCGCTAAAATATCACGCGCCGGAACGACACGCGGCGGATAATAATTGTAGCCCGCCCAACAAAAACGACAGCCCTGCGAACAGCCGCGTGAAATTTCGATTAAAAGCCGGTCGCCCATCTCCGCGCCGGGAGACCAGACGGCGGTTGAAGGCGCGAAAACGTCTTGATTCATCAGAAAATCAATGACTTCGACTTCGTTACGTTTCATTGCGCGGCGCAGCGTTCCTTCCTTTGGATTATTGGCGGCTAAAGCGCGTCCGACTCGTTTGGGAACACCTGTTGCTTTCGGAACGTAATCGAAAACCGTGCCGTCTTCGTTGTAAATCACATCGTAAAGCGACGGAATATAAAACCCGCGTCCGATTCTGGCTAAACTTAAAAGGATTTCGTCCTTTGTTTCATTCTCGAAAATCGCGTCAACCAATTGAAAAGCTAGTATTTCGCCTTCGCCGACGGCGATGATGTCGGTGAAATCGGCAATCGGTTCGGGATTGAGAAAAGAAGCCGCGCCGCCCATCACGATCAGCGGATGAAAATGATTTCTGTCTTTCGACCAAACGGGAATCTGCGACATTTGCAGCATTTTCGCCATATTCAGATAATCGGTTTCAAACGAAATCGAAAAGGCGACGACATCGAAATTTTTAATCGGCGTTTGTGTTTCCAGCGAAAGAAGCGACGTGCGCGATTTTTCGTATTCGCGCAACTCGTCCGCGTCGGGTAGGAAAACACGTTCGCAGGAAACTTCGGGAATCTTATTGAAAAGCTCATACATCGTGTGCAGTCCGAGATTCGCCATTCCGACGGCGTGAGTATTCGGGTAACACAAAGCGATGCGAAGCCGCGCACCGTGTTTGATAATTACGCCTTCTTCCAGATTCAACTTCTTTTTGTAACTTTCGATTATTCGTTTGCTCATAAATCGGAACTTTTCATTTTTTCGCCTCAAAGCGAAACATTCATTTTAACTTACCGCCCCTTAAAAAGATAGCGTCAATCGGGAAAGTCTTTTTTAACTCATCGGTTAATGTTTTTTGGCAATAAGGTTTTGTTTCGATGCTAAAAACAGAATCGCGGATGGATCGGCAAATTCCGTGAAAACAACCGTTCAAAAACTTATTGAATCCTTTGGAAAATCTTGCAATTCAAGGAAAAATGTGTCATTTTTTAGGCTTCAAACCGACATTATTAGAATTACTCGAAGTCTTTATACAAAAGGAAATGTGCTTCTTGTTTTTTGTTCTCGCCAAAACTCATCAAGCGTATTTACATTACGGAGAAAAATTATGAAAAATCAAATCCTACAATTTTGCGCTAAATTTACGGTCGTTTTTTTATTCATTGCTCTGCTGATGCCGCTGTTTGCGGCGGCTCAGGAAAAGGATGAGAAGGAAAAGAAGCGCGACGAGAAACAGCAGAAAAAAGAAACCAAGCAAAACGAAAAAGACGAGAAGAGAGTTGAAAAACAAGTCCGTAAATATGAAGAAGCACTTGCCAAAGCCGTTGACAAATACGGCAGAGACTTTGAATTCAAAGACAATGTTGATTATGAATTCCGGCGATTGCAGCGCGAACACGCCAAACGCGCTTTTGAAATAAATACTCTAGATTCCGACGACGAAGCGGTCACTTTCGCGGGCGACAAAATTCCGACCGAAGACACGCTTTACGACAATTTGCTCGCTCAGGATTACGTTAATCGCGTCGGGCAATCGCTCGTGCCGGAAAAGTCCGAGCGGCGTTTCGGCTTTAAGATTACCAGTAATCCGATGCCCGACGCGCGTTCGCTTTCGACCGGCACGATTTACGTTTCGACCGGATTACTTTCGCTGGTTGATAACGAAGCGCAGCTCGCCTATATTCTCTCGCACGAAATCGCGCACATCGAACGCGACCACTGGAAGCAGGACGTTTTAGTGGCGAAATGGGTTGAGGAAGCAACCAAAAGCCAGGAAATGAAAGCCGGAATTATCGGCGCGGTCGGCGGCGGTTTGCTCGGCGCGTTCGGCGGCAAAGGTCTCGGCAACGCCGTCAGCGGTGCTTATTTCGGCGCGGGAATCGCGCAGTTCGTCGTTAAATTAGTGGACAATAAATCTTTTGAATGGTCGCTGGCGCAGGAAGACGAAGCCGACAGATTAGCGTTGAATTACATGCTCAACCGCAATTACGACGTGCGCGAAACGCAGACTTTTTACGAAACATTGAAAACCGCCGCCATCGAAGACCCGCGCATCGAACTCGACCGCTTCGCCGACCGCGAACGCACGGAAGAACGCCGCAAAGCCGTCAGCGCGGTGATTAACTCGACCGATTCGTCGCAGCTCTCCAAAACTCTGATCGGCGCGAGCAATCTGCGCGGAAAATCTTTGTCAATGGATCGTAATACGGCGGTCGTTCTGAGCCGCGTTCAGAAAAACGAAGCGAAAATGGCGGACGATATTAAATTAAAAGTCCAGAACGGCGAATTGATCGCGGGCGACGGCGAGTTTGAAAACATTATGGCGACGCTTAAACGCGATAACGGCGTTTCCGCTTTTTATTACGATATGTATAAACTCGCGGCGCGTAACTTGAGCCAATCGCTGGCGATTCGTTCGGACGACGCGACGGCTTACTTTTTTTACGGCAAGGTTTTGAAATTGACCGCCCGTAAGCCCGGCGAAAAAGAACAGGCGTTGCAGATGTTCGCCAAAGCCATCGAACTCGACCGGCGCGGCACGAATCCGCAGGCGCGGCTTTATTACGCCTTAACGAAAATGAGCGGGCGCACGACCAACAATGTGCAGGAAGTCGGCAGTGATTTAAAGCAGTATGTCGAGATGTTTCAGCGAATGAATGCCGGTGCTTTGCCGCCGAATATGAGTATTATTTACGATTATTTGCAGGAAGCGGGCGACAGTAATTGGACTGCCGTTCCGGTCTCGAACGTCCGAAACGTCTCGGCTTCGACCACCAACGTTCCGCCGCCGGTCGCCACGCCGACACAGCCGGTGAAGCCGCGCAAACCTTAAACTAAAAGTAAATGGTAAATCGAGAAACAGTTATCAGTTATCAGTTATCAGTTATCAGTTAAGTGAGCGGACTGAATTATTTTATAAATGCTTTTCAAACTTACTCAATAAGTATCGAAAAGTCGCGTGGATTCAAATTTGAACATCTATAAAATAATTTAGTCCTTCTACTTACCATTAAAAATTATGTCGTCAAACTGCAAATTCTTCTGTTTGCTTTTCGTTTTGATTATCGCGCCCGTTTCGATGGCAGCGCAAAATTTTTCTTCGCGTGAGCCGTTTGTCTTGGAGATGCCGGAGATTTCCGCTAATCGCTACACTTCGCCCGTTATTCGCCTGCCGATGAAAGACGTGCCGACGTTGAAATTTCGCGTCAAAGACCCGTTCGCCGCCGACATCACTTACGGCAACATCATCGTCACTTTGAACGGCGAAGGCATCAATCGCGGCTGCAATAAAACGCGCGACGCGGAAGGCAAAGTCGTCGTCTGCGCCAAAAAAGCCGACCGTCTCGGCGGCTACACGCTCGAACGCGGCAAAAACATCGTCGAGATAAAAGCGATTGACACCAAACAGCGCGAATTTTACGCTTCGTATATCATCATTCTCGGCGATAAAACGGCGACCGTCGAAAAACCGGATTGGACGAACGGCGCGGCGGAATCATTTACAGGCAAAAAATACGCCGTCGTCATCGGCGTTTCCGATTACAAATTTCAGGACGCGGGCTTAAAAAATCTGAACTATGCCGACGACGACGCGCAATCAATCGCCGCCTTTCTGCAAACACCGACCGGCGGCTCGTTTTCATCCGCCGACATCAAACTTTTAATCAACGCCGATGCCTCGCTCGCGGCAGTGCGCTCGGCTCTGAACGAAACATTCAAACGCGCCCGCAGCAACGATTTGATATTTGTTTTCATCGCCGGACACGGCGCACCCGACCCGCTCGCGTCGCAGAATCTTTATTTCCTTTTGTCCGACACGAAAGTCGTAGATATGCCGCGCACCGCGTTCCCGATGAACGAACTCAAACAGATGCTCGACACGCAGGTCACGGCGCAGCGCGTCGTCGTGATGATTGACACCTGCCACAGCGCGGGCGTGAATCAGAAAACGAAAACCATCGTTTCCGGCAGACAACTCGAACAGGAAGGCGACGAAAACAACATCTCGAATTTCTTCTTAACGAGCCAGCTTTTCAAACAGACGGGACGCGCAATTTTAACGTCGTCGGATGTTAACGAAGTTTCGCAGGAATCGGCGAAATGGGGCAATCACGGCGTTTTCACCTGGGCGTTGCTCGAAGGTTTGAAGGGCAAAGCCGATTTGAACGGCGATAAATTCATCACGACCGGCGAGCTTTTCCAATACACCCGCGCCAACGTCCAGAAAGCAACGAATTTTCAGCAGAATCCACGCGCCCTGCCCGGCGCGGCGACGAATTTAACATTATCCTTTGCCTCCAAATAATTATTGGTTTATGTCTAAAAACAGTATTTTCAAACAAATAGTTTTACTAATCTTTTGTTGTCTTTCATTGACGATTTCAGTGTGGGCGCAGGAAGATGAAAAACCAGCCACGCGCGAGATTAGTTCGCTCGATTTTCAGGCGCAGCGACCGAAAGCGGCGAGTGTTAGCGCGGGCGTTGCGTCTTTGCCGAAAATCTCCAATGTCAAACGCAAAAAAAACATCGCCGTCGTGACTAACGCCAAGCGGCGTTATAAATTAATCAACCGCGTCGCGGCGCGAACGCCGAAAATTTCGGGAACGGTCAAAACAATCAAACAGACTTTGAAAACCGAAGAGTTCGGTGTCACTTTCTGGCGTTTGCGTCCCGTCGCAGCGGACGAAACGGACGCGCCGACTTTTGCCGTGAAAATCGGTAATGCGGCGGAAGAATGGACGGCGGAGCGCGTCGGCTCGACGACGAATTTTCAGAAAGGCGACCGTGTGCGGTTCACTGTCGAATCTTCGCGCAGCGGATTTTTGTATATCGTCAACCGCGAATTCTACGCCGACGGCACGACCGCCGAAGCCGATTTGATTTTTCCGACTTTAAGAACGCGCGGCGGCGACAATCGCGTAACGGCGGGCAGTTTGATCGAAATTCCCGCGTCAACCGATTCCGTGCCGTATTTCACCATCAAACCGCGCCGCGCAGATTACGCGGGCGAGGAAATCGCCGTGATAATCTCGCCCGTCAAACTTCCGGGCATCGAACTCGGCTTGCGGGCGCAGAAAGTTAATCGGGAAACCGTCGAAAAATGGCTGCGCGATTGGGCGACGACGCTCGACATTTACGATGCCGAAGACGGCGAAGGCATCGCTTACACGGCGAACGAAGCAAACGCCGCCGCCGTTCAAAGCCGCGCTCTGACGCAGGAAGAACCGCTGCCGCAAACGATCTACCGCGTTCAGGCGCGACCTGACGCGCCGCTCGTCGTGCTGTTTCGGATGAACGCCGACCGGCGGTAATGACGAATTTCAAATTACGAATTACGAATTGAAGAATCTTCAATTCGTAATTCGTAATTTGAAATTCGTCATTGATTTTTATGATGACTGACGGGAAAAAATTGGATAATCGTTACGTCGTTCTCGAAGAAATCGGGAGCGGCGGTTTCGGGGCGGTTTACCTTGCCGAAGACGTGCGCTTTACGGGCAATAATCGCGTGGCGATTAAGAAAATCCAGCAGGGAAGCGAGCAAACCGCGAAGGCTTTTCGGCACGAAGCGAATCTTTTATACAATCTGACTCATCCGAACCTGCCGAAGGTGACGAATTGTTTTCAGGAAGGCGAAGCGAATTACATCGTGATGGATTTCGTGGCGGGCGAAGATTTGATGCAGCAGTTAAAAAAAGGCAAACGCTTTTCGGTCGCCGAAGTCCTGGCGATTGCCGATAAGGTTCTGGACGCGCTCGAATATCTGCATTCGTTTTCCATTTTTCACCGCGACATCAAGCCGCACAACATTAAAAACGACGCGCAAGGCAAAATTTTCCTGCTCGATTTCGGGACGGCGAAAGGTCAGGTTGATGACGCGACGCTGGCGCTGAACGAACAGCAGAGCATTACCGGCTACACGCCTTCCTACGCGCCGCTCGAACAGGTTTTGCGGGTTGATGCCAATTCTTATTTGCTTCTAAAATCAATTGATTCGCCGCATCTGGATTCTTTCGAGCAGCACAAAACCGACGCGCGCAGCGATATTTACAGTCTCGGCGCGACGATTTACCATTTGCTGACGAACACTTCGCCCGACCGCGCGACGGCGACTTTACGCGCTCACTTGCTCTGGTCGAACAAGCCCGATCCGTTGACCGATTGCCGTCATTACAACTCGGAAATTTCCGAACGGCTCGCGGCGATTATCGGGAAAGCCGTCGAAATTGATCCGAATAGACGCTTTCAAACGGCGGCTGAGTTTCGCACGGCTCTCGCAACTTTATCTTCCGCCGACGCGACGGCGGAAGATTCGCCGTCGCCGATTAAAACTCAGCCGAATGAGGCAAACACTGCCCAAAATCAAAATTTATTAACGCAGCGCAGCGTCGAGCCTTTTAAGATTGAAATACCGTTGAATGTTCCGCCGCTCGATTCGATTCAAACGCTGGTCGGCAAAGACGCGCCGCCGAAACGAAAGGGAAGATTTGCTCCGTTGCTGATCGCCGCGCTGGTTTTGCTGGCTTTCGTCGCCGGTTTCGGCGGCTGGCTGGCGTGGCGAGATTACCGCCGCGAGCCGGAAAAACCAAACAATCAAGCTCTTAATGCGCCGCCGAATCCGGCTCAAACTCAGGTTTTGAGTTATTCGCTGCTCGTGCAGAAAATGCGCGGCGGCGCGAAATTTCAAGAGCCGTTTGAATCGAGCGGGCAGGAGATCTTCGAGAACGGCTATCAATTTCAGATTCGCTTAACGCCGCCCGCTGACGGATTTTTATACGTTTTTGCGGAAGGTTTAAATGCCGAAGGCGAGCCGGTATTGAGGATTAATTTCCCGACCCCGCAGCGCAACGACGGCAGAGCGGAGGTGACGGCAAATCGTCAATACGAAAGTGGCTGGAATGAATTCAAAGGAAAATCCGGCACGGAAAATTACTGGCTTGTTTTCAGTCGTGAAAAACCGGCAGTCGCCGAAAACGCTCGCGCCGACGCTTTTCAAAATGCCGGCGCGGTGGTCAGCGAGGATTTGAAAAATAAACTGCGGGAATACTTGGAAACCGCCGCTAAAAACAAAACCGTCGTCTCGAAAGATGCCGCCAAAAAGCTGACGAAAGTTGATTTTGAAGGCGACGCGCTGGTGTTTCTGATCCAACTCGAACATCGTTAATCAGGTCGTCGAAGTTTTTGTCCGGCTGCCCAGGATCGAATAAGAAACTCGCCTCATTGACGAAGCGGCGGTGACGGCGTAAAATTATGCCACTTACAAAAGCAGCACGCGGCACCGGCAAGTGTCCGTCTGAAATTTAAAGCCGCCGACACAATCGTTTATAAATGAGTTGTGCTTTTGCAGTTCGCGTTTTAGGAGTTAGCGTTATGGACGATTTGACAGGCAAAAACATATTTCGGCTTCGGATTTCGAGCCTTTTAATTTCACTCTCATTAATCTTTTCAATTTTATCGCCGCCGGCTGCCGCCCAAACGGAGCCGGAGAAACCGCGTCAGATTGCGGCGGATGATAAACCGCTCAACCAAAAGCGGTTGGCACTCGTGATCGGCAATTCCGATTATAAATACGCCGTCAAATTGTCGAACGCCGCGAACGACGCGATTGATATGACCGCCGTTTTGACGAAACTGGGTTTTGAGGTAATTTCGGGCGTTAACCAAACCAAAGAGCAGATGAAGCAGAGCATTCGGGACTTTGGCGACCGGCTGAGTCAGCAGCAGGGAATCGGACTGGTTTTTTACGCCGGACACGGTGTGCAGTCG
>JAJAZE010000264.1 GCA_026785925.1 Pyrinomonadaceae bacterium | reverse complement strand
CGATTTTTACGTTGTCGTAAATCGTCACATTCGGGAAAATCTTCACGCCGCTTTCAATCACGCAGTTTTTGCCGATGGAAACGAAAGCGTCAATCGAAACATCGGCGGCAATCGTCGCGCTCTCGTCAATCGAAGATAATTTATTAATAAACGGCACAAAAACCGGTTCCGGGAAAAACAGACGCAACGCCCGCGTGTAAGCCAAATACGGGTCTTTCGCCCGCAGCACGGCGACATCCAAGCGCTCGATAATCTCTTTTTCGTTCAGGAAAATCGCGCTCGCTTTGGTATCTTTGATTTGCGTGGTGTATTTCGGATTTGCCAGAAAAGTTACTTGCCCGAACGCGGCAATATCGAGTCCCGCCGCGCCGTTTATTTCCAAATCGCCGCTCCCGCGTTCAATCACCGAGAAAGTTTTTTCCGCTAATGTTGCCAGCTTCATACGCAATAGTTTAAAGTTATTTTAACAAAGTAAATGCCAACCAAACGGGTCGGTTTTTCATCTTCCCGAAAGTCCAGCCCAACTAACAAACTACCAAATTTCAAAAAAGGAAGCATTATGAGCGAAAAAAATCTATCCCAAACCGATAAAAATTACAGCGTCGAAGAATATCAAAAGCTGGAACGCCGGAGCGCGTCGAAAAATGAATTTTTCGACGGCAAAGTTCTGGCGAAATCGGCTTCAAACCGGGCGAACAATCTGATTGCCACCAATATCACGATTGCCGTCGGGAGTCGTCTGCAAGGACAGAAATGCGAAATCTACGTTAACGATATGCGCGTCCAACTCAATGCCAAACACATTTCATATCCTGATGTCGTCATCGTCAGCGGCGTGCCTTCGTTCAGCGACAACGGTTATGACACCTTGCTGAACCCGACCGCCGTCTTCGAGATATTTTCAAAAAACACGAGCTTTCAGGACAAAACCGAAAAGCTCGAATGTTATCTGGCAATGGGCAGCGTCCGCGAATATCTGCTGGTCAAAGAAGACGAAACGCGCGTCGAACACTACTTTAAACAAAACCCGAAACAGTGGATTTACCGCATTTACGACACGCGCGAGGACGTGATTTCGATTGAGTCAATCAACTGCAAAATCTCTTTGTCGGAAATTTACGCGCAGGTTAAATTTGGTCAAACCGAGATGAAATCGCAATCGGTCAACTAGAAACATTTTTCAGATAACTTCTAAATAAAAGTGCCGAAGAAACAAGAAAAAGACAAAATCTGTCAAAGGTTTTGTCTTTTTCTTTTGGTGAAAAATCTTGGCAAAGTGAAAGGAATAAGCTAAAGTCTGAAATAAAAAGGAGTCGTCAATGAGCCGAACAAATTTAGCCCACAAAACCGAACCGATCACCGCCGAGGAATATCTCGAATTTGAACGCGCCGCCAAAGACAAACACGAATTTATCGGCGGCAGAATCGTAGCGATGGCGGGCGCAACCGACCGACATAATGTTATCGCGTCAAATCTTTTTCTCGAAATCGGTATCCAATTGAAACGAACGAAATGCCGCCCGTTCGCCAGCGATATGCGCGTCAATGCCAAAGCGGGCAATTATTTTTATCCCGACATTGTTGTCACTTGCGGCGAAAGAAAATTTGAGGATGTGAAAAAGAAGGACGTTTTGATTAACCCGACGGCGATCTTTGAGGTGCTGTCGAAATCTACCAAACTCAAAGACCGCAACGAAAAATTTGCAGCATATATTCAACTCGAAAGTCTGACCGATTATGTTTTGATCGAACAGGATGCGATGAAAATCGAACACTACTCGCGGGTTGACGAAAAGAATTGGAACCTCAGGATTTACGCCGCCGCAGACGAAGAAATAATTTTTAAATCTATCAACTGCACATTATCGTTAGCGGACATTTATGAAGAGATTTCCTTTACAAAAGATTCACCGGGTCAATCTCGACATTGACGATTTTCAAATCACAAAATTTTTCCTGCGCTTCGTGAACGGCGAAATCGAGCGTTTCGCGCAGCTTGGCGCGATTTCGCGCTTTGACCAGCATTTGCAGGCGATGTTCGTTTTTTAAACGGGCGAGTGGCGCGGGCGCGGGACCTAAAATAATACAATTTTTTTCGGCATTCGCGGTTTGCAGACATTCGCGCAGAATTCGGGCGTTGTCGAAGGCGTAATCGTAATTCGGATGTTTGATTAAAATCGAAGCGAGCGCGACGAACGGCGGATAATTCAATCTTTGGCGAAAGCGAATTTCTTCGGCGTAAAATGCGTCGTAGTTCTGCGTCTGCGCGTGTTTGAGCGCGTAATGTTCGGGATAAAACGTTTGAATCAAAACGCGCCCCGGCAGAACGCCGCGACCGGCGCGACCGGCGACTTGGGTTAAAAGTTGAAAAGTCCGCTCGGCGGAACGAAAATCCGGCAGAGCTAAACCGGCATCAACCGAAATTACGCCGACCAGAGTGACGTTCGGAAAATCGTGACCTTTGGCGAGCATCTGCGTTCCGACGAGCATATCAATTTCGCCGCGACTGAACGACATCAAAGTTTCTTCAAATAATTTGCGCCTGCCGGTCGTGTCGCGGTCAATGCGGGCGATTCGCAGGGCGGAAAACTTGCGTTTGAGAATGTCTTCGATTTGTTCCGTTCCTTCGCCCATAAAATACAAAAATTTGCCCGCGCACGAAGGGCATTTGTGCGGCGTTTTCTCGCGGTGATTGCAGTAATGACAAACCAATTTGCCCTCGCGTTTATGAAACGTCAGGGTAATGTCGCAGTTGTGGCAGCGAATCGTTTCGCCGCACGAACGGCACAAAACGAACTGCGAAAAACCGCGCCGGTTAAGGAGAATAATTGATTGTTCGCCGCGCTCGTGAGTTTCTTCGATGCCTTCGATAAGCTGCGGCGAGAAAATTTCGTCTTTGCCGGCGGTTTTGAAGCTCTGCCGCATATCCACGAGTTCGGCGGCGGCGAGCGGACGATTGCCGACGCGGTTCGGCAGCCTCAGATATTGATATTTGCCGTTGTGCGCGTTGTGAAAAGATTCGAGCGCGGGTGTTGCCGAGCCGAGAACGACGACCGCACCGGCAAAGTTGGCGCGGACTATCGCCACGTCGCGTCCGTGATAAAACGGCGATTCGTGCTGCCGGTAAGACGAATCGTGTTCTTCGTCAACAATCAAAAGTCCGAGATTTCTTAAAGGCGCAAAGATCGCCGAGCGCGTCCCGATGACGATTCGCGCCGCGCCGCTTCTGATTCTGCGCCATTCGTCAAAGCGTTCGCCGGTCGAGAGATTCGAGTGCAGAATCGCCACTTCGTCGCCGAAGACGGCGCGTAACCGGCGGGAAAAAACCGGAGTCAGCGCGATTTCCGGCACGAGCATCAGCGCGGATTTTCCTTTGTCCAGCGTCGTCCGCATCGCCCTGATATAAATTTCCGTTTTGCCGCTGCCGGTCACGCCGTGAACCAGAAACGCTCGATATTTGCCCGCGTCGAGGGCGCGGTTGATTTCCGCTAAAGCCGTCGTTTGCTCGCCGGTCAAAGTCAGATTGAGCAGCGCGGGCAAATCAATTTTCGCCAGCGGATCGCGCCGCACTTCCTGCACGAAAACTTCCAGCACACCGCGTTTCGCCAGCGTATTGATCGAAGACGCGCCCGTTTCCGCCTGCTCGATTAAATCGGCAAAACTCATTTCGCCATTGCCATTTAAAAGCGTTTCGACGATTTTGTTATGCGTTTCGGTGAACGGTTTTTGCTGTGGCGCGTCGGTTGCGGGCGGCAAAAGACGGACGGCTTTGCGGCGTTTCGGTTTGACCTGCGTCGTCAGTGTGCGCTGAAAAACACTCGTCCAACCGGCTTTGATAATGTCGCGCAAAGCTCTCTGCGATTGCGCCGCGCCGAATTTTTTGGTCAATTCGCGCCCGGAAGTTTCGCCGTGTTCGCCCAAAAATCGCAATATCTGAACTTTCGCCGTCGCCGCCGAAGTGATTTTCAAAAGCTCGTCGCGCCCGCGAGTCGTAATCGCGTAAACCTGTTCGACGGTCGCGTTGATGCCGGCGGGCAAGGATGCCTTTAAAACTTCGCCCCACGAAGCCGCGTAATAATCTGCCGACCACTGCGTTAATTTGAGTATTTCCGCCGTCAGCAGCGGTTCGGCATCGAGCAATTCGAGCGCGTCTTTAATCGTTGCTTCTTCGATGCCGAGTTCCGGGTTCAGTCTAACGTGCAGCGCAACCGCGTAGCCGGTCAACTGCCTTTTTCCGAACGGCACAAGCAGACGCGCTCCCAATTTAACGCTTTCCTGCAAACCGACCGGCAGGCGATAAGTAAAAGTTTGGCGCAGCGGCAAGGGAAGCGCGACCTCGACGAAGTTGAAGAATGTAGGATGAAGGTTGAAGGATGAAGAAGAAATTTCCTCGTTGTGATCTTTGCTCATTTTTTATTTGCCGTGAATAAAATGATAACTTAAAGGGAACTTTTTGCGAAAATCCGAATCTAAACATCGGCGGGTTCAAGGTTTCAGGCTTCAGGTTTATGACTCAATCTGAATTGAATTTAGAACTGAGCATTTGAAAAACTTATCTTAAACTTTGAATTTTGAACCTGAAACTTTGAACCTGAAACCTGAAACTTGAACCCAATAATTTATGGACACTTTTTTACACGAACAGGAAACAAAAAAAAGCCGTTTGAGCGGCGTTTTGATTGGCGCATTGTTAGTGGCGGCGTCGATTGTCGCGGGCGGTTTATGGCTTTTGACGTTTCAGCCGAATCGTGAAGAACAGCAGCAGTTGCAGATGGTCGGCGCGTTTATGGAAGGCACACCGGAATTTGATAATTACACGAAACAGTTGGTAATTACGACCGATTTCGACCGCACGACCGAATCGCCGCTCGGACTCGGCACAATTCAGATGTCAATTCACGGAACTATCCGCAACAAAGGAGCGAAAGTCATTAATGGTTTGGAAGTGACGGTCAGCGTCGTTGATAAGCAAAACAAAATTATCAAGGCAAAGAAAACGATGGTCGTGCCGAATCAGGCGGAAATTTTACAGCCGAGCGAAACGATTCCGGTTTTCGTTCCGATGGACGGCTTCAGCAAAGAAGACGACCGCGCCAACATTCGCTGGAAAGTTTCGGCAATCAGATTTCAGTAGGCAATAGCAGTCGGCAGCGGCAGTCGGCAGTGGCGGTAAGCCGTCGGCAGTTAAAATGGTAAGTTGATTTCACGAAATTTAACTGCCGACTGCCGCTGCCAACTGCTTACTTCGGCGGATTGACGTGAAAGGTGCAGAACTCTTTCGGCTGTTCGCCTTTGAGGAAGGTTTTCGGTTGTTTGTTCGGACAGTTAACCGTCGCGCGCATTCCGGTCAGCGGGCAAATCATCAGCGTGATATTGTGAACGACATCGGCGTTTGAATCTTTGTGCGAAGACGAATCCTCGGGACTTTCTCTTTGTCCCTGCTGAGCTTCCTGCCACGTTTGAAAAGGCGTTTCCGTCGGAGTCGGGACGGCTAAATGTTCGTCGGTCAAAACTGCTTCTTCAGTCGGCAGCAAAATTTTATTCGGCACGGTTCCGCCGACGAAAAGCTCGACGCGGCGAAATTCGGCGGGAACTTCGGTGACATAAATTTCTTTTGGTTCAGTTGTCGGTTCCTCAGTCAATTCTGACGAATTGGTGTTCGCCTTATTTATTTTGACAACTTTTTGTTGAATCTTGACTGTTTCGGCTTCGGTATCGGTTAATTCGCGCAGCAGTTTGCCGTTGCGCGAGTCAATTTCGCCTTTGCGAATAGAAGCGGGCATCTGCCAATCGCCGTTCCATTCCGGGTGCTGATTTAACGCTTCGCGCATAAAATCCGCCCAAATCGGCATCGCCGAATCCGAGCCTTTCATTCCCAAATCGTCGTTGTCGTCAAAACCGACATAAACGACGCAGACGATTTCCGGCGTAAATCCGGCAAACCAGCCGTCGCGTGAAGTTCCGGTTTTTCCGGCAAACGCCGTTTTGCCTTCGACGTTTTTGAAGCCCCACGCTTTGGCTTCCGCCGCCGTGCCGCGATTAATCACGTCCTTCATAATGTCGTTCATAATATAAGCGACATCCGGCTGCACGACTCGTTTTTTGGCGGCGACCGGCGCGATAATCGTTCTGCCGCCGCCGTCGGTGATGCGGCTAATCGCCATCGGCGCGACGGTTTCGCCGAGATTGGCGAACATCGAGTAACCGGTGGCGACCTGCAAAGGTGTCGCTTCGGATGTTCCGAGAGCCATCGAAGGATAGGCTTTTTCAACTTTCGGCAAACCGGCTTTGTTGGCGAGATTCATCACTTTGCCGATGTTCAACTCCATTCCCAAATCAACCGTAATCGTGTTTTTACTTTTGACGAGCGCGTCCCGCAAAGTGGTTTCCTTGTTTGAAAACGAATCGCCGTAATTGTTCGGCGCATATGAATCGCGCCCGAAAGTGAAAACTTTTTTCTCGTCTTTAAATATCGTCGCGGCAGTCATCACGCGCGAATTCGATTCGTAGGCGGAATTTATCGCGGCGGTATAAACGAACGGTTTAAAGACTGAGCCGGGCTGTCTCTGCGCGTCGGTCGCGCGATTGAATTGACTTTCTGCAAACGACCGTCCGCCGACCATCGCCCCAATCTCGCCGGTTTTCGGACGAATGGCGATCAGCGCGGCTTGCAGATTTCCTTTGGGTTTTTTCGGAAAGTATTTATCGAGTTTTTCGAGCCGCGCATTGACGATTTCGTAGGCGGCTTTCTGCAAATCGGGGTCAATCGTCGTATAGACGCGCGAGTGCTGTAGAGTTTCGGGATCGGCGGCAATTTTCGGTAATTCTTCAATCGCAAACTGCGAGAAATACGGCATTCCCTGTAACTCTTTGCCGCTCGAAACACGGCGCACGTCGAGCGGGATTTTTTTGAATTGCCCGACTTGCTCCGCCGAAATTTCGCCCGCCTCGCCCATCGAATCCAACACTTGATTGCGCCGTTCGGTAACTCGTTCGAGATTTTTATACGGATTGTAGCGATTCGGACTGCGGATAATTCCCGCGATAAAAGCCGCTTCGGGCAGACTTAATTGCGAAACGTCTTTACCGAAATAAGCGTTCGAGGCTTCGCCGACACCGTAAATCGAAACGCCGGTTTGCTGTCCGAGATAAATCTGGTTGGCGTAAAGCGTGAAAATTTCCTCTTTGCTCAAACGAGTTTCGAGAATCACCGACATATACGCTTCCTTAACTTTGCGCGATAGCGATTGTTCGTTGGAAAGCAGTAAATTTTTGACGAGCTGCTGCGTGATTGACGAACCGCCT
>JAJAZE010000263.1 GCA_026785925.1 Pyrinomonadaceae bacterium | reverse complement strand
GGGAAATTCAACAGCAGTTCCTGACCCGAATACGGATACCACTCGCCGCCGACCGAAACCGCAAAATCGCTGCCGACTTTCACTTTCGTAATAAAATGTTCCCAAAAAAGGTAGAGATTTTGCGGAAAATACGGGTTGATAAGGTTGCCGAGAATCATTCCGCCGGTCGTGTAGGCAAGCGGTCGCCATTCAAAACGGCGTTCGTTCCAAACGATAATCAGCGTCCAGAAAAACGCGGCGAACAAAAGCAGCGGAAAGAGGCTGTAAGTCCAGACAAAGGCGAACATCAGCGGCAACAGCCAAACGTATTTGCGCTCGAACAGCAAATAAATTCCGAGAATCGTGTAGATAATCGTCAAGGGCGGTGCTTTCGCCATATTGATGCGAAACAGAAACGAACTGGCGCAGGTTATAAGCGCGGCGAGCCAGACCAGCAAATAATCAATTTTATAGCGAAACATCAGCCAATAAACCGAAAAAATCGCCAGACTGCCGTAGAAAACCGCCGCGAGCTTTGCCGCCGTTACCGGCTCGAAAAACCACAGAAACGGAATCTGCAAAAGATGAAAAAGAAAATGGTGATCGGCGTAATCCTGCGCGTTTAAAACGGTCAGCGGCAGCCAGACAAATTCGGGCAGCCACTTGAATTGCTTGAAATTCTCCCACAGCAGCGAACTCCATTTGATGTGGTAATAACCGTCCCAATCGCCGCAGCAAATCGCCTGCGTCGAAAACTGCAAAAGCGTCATAATCAGGACGATTGAAAAAAAGCCGAAAATTAAATAGACCCAATTGATCGCGTCATCCGTGCCGAACCACTGCGTCCAGGGTTGTTCAGGCTTCGAGTTTACAGCGGCAGTTTCAACCGGCGTGTCGGATGTCTCGTTAAAAGTTTGTTCCATTAGTCGTCTGAAAAATGCGAGTAAAAAAAGATAAATTCATTCAAGAAAATATCACGAAACCGAACTCAAAAACTAGAAGGCAAAAAAAATTGTCCAAGTCCGAAGTCTGAAGGCGATTTATTCGTTCGACTTCGGACTTTTCTGGACTTTGGACTTTGAACTTTGACAAACCCGTTTGAGCAATCGAAAATTCAGCTATGTATCCGAAAGGCAATTTACAAATTCCGGCATCGCACGGCGAACTCGAAGCGATTTTGAAAGAACCGAATGGCGAGATAAAAGGCGCGGCACTCGTCTGTCACCCGCACCCTTTGGGCGGCGGCACGATGCACAATAAAGTCGTTTATCGCGCCGCCGCCGGTTTGAACGAAGCCGGATTAGTCGCGCTGCGCTTTAATTTTCGCGGTGTCGGCGGCTCGACCGGCGCACACGACGACGGCGTTGGCGAACAGCAGGATGTCAAGGACGCGCTCGCTTATCTGACGGAAAATTATCCGGCAGAGGAAATAACTTTCGCCGGATTTTCATTCGGTTCGCGCTTCGGAATCGAAGCGGTTTTGGACGACGCACGAATCGCGCGTTTTATCAGCATCGGCACGCCGGTTGATAAATACGACTTTTCTTTTATCAAACACGTCCGAAAACCAGTTCTGTTCGTTCACGGCGACGCGGACGAGTTCGGCACGGTCGAACATCTCAAAGAAGTGGTCGAGCAAGTCGAATCGCCCGACAAACAATTGATCGTTTTTGAAAACTGCGGACATTTTTTCGACGAACATTTGAATGAACTAAAATCGGCTGTCCGCGATTGGACGCTGAAGCGAATTTAGATTTCAGAGTGCAAGATTCAAAGTTTCAATCGCCTTTTGAACCTTAAATATATGGAAAACACCCAATCCGAGACGCTGCGCGACGCGGCGATTCGTTTGACGATGATGCCGCGTGATACGAACGCGCACGGCACGGTTTTCGGCGGAATTATTCTTAGTTATATTGACGTGGCGGGCGGTGTCGAAGCCGTGCGCCACACCGGACACGACCGTTTCGTAACCCGTGCGATGAAGGAAGTCATCTTTCACGAGCCGGTTTTTATCGGCGATTTAGTCAGCTTTTACGCGGAAACGACGAATGTCGGCAATACTTCGATTACGATCCACGTCGTTGTCGAAGCCGAACGCTTCGGTTCACCGCACGGTCAGAAAGTAAAAGTCACCGAAGCCGAAGTCATCTACGTCGCCATCAACCAATACCGCGAGAAAGTCAAAATCAGCAAATAAACGAAAATTTTGAATGAATTCGCTGAACACCGCATCGCTGGTTAACCTTTTGGGTTTCACCGTCGGAGTCGCGCTTTACGCGCTGCTGCTTGTGATGGTCGTGCGGCATCGGCGAACGAGAGAGAATTTTTCATTCGATTTTCGGCTGCTGGCAACGGCGATTCTCGGACTTTTGTGGAACGCCGGCGAACTGGTCGCGGTGGTTTTGAAAGATTTCGCCGCGAAC
Organism: Pyrinomonadaceae bacterium; assembly: GCA_026785925.1. Classification (GTDB taxonomy): domain Bacteria; phylum Acidobacteriota; class Blastocatellia; order Pyrinomonadales; family Pyrinomonadaceae. The sequence continues at coordinate 8,117 of JAJAZE010000263.1, read as the reverse complement.
GGTCAAGTTTCGCCCGCGCTGCTGGCGGTTTCCTATTCCGCGCTCGGTTTTCTGCCGTCGGTCGTCGTTCATTCAGCCTGGAAAAACTCGGAGAACGCGAATAATAAAGCTCGCTGGCTGACTTTGGCGGCTTACGGATTGAGTTTGCTGGCGACTTTTTTTCATTTTCAATCGGTCGTCTTCGACAATATCGCGCCGTCCGATGCGGCGCTGCTGATTTTAACCGGCGGCTCGCTCGCGCTGCTCGCCGGTCTATTGGTTTTTAATAACCGCCAAAAACTCGAAAATAAACGAGTTTGGATCGCGGCTCTGCTGATTTTCGCGGTTTCGGCTCTGCATTTGAGTTCGCATACCGAAGGCACTTCGTGGCTCGTCGAACTCGTCGCGCATCAATCATCCTTGCCGCTCGTGCTGGCGATTCTGCTGCAGGATTATCGCTTCGCCTTCGCCGATCTTTTTTTGAAACGCGCTTTATCCCTCGTGCTGGTGACGACGGCGGCTTTCGGGTTATACGTTTTCGTCGCCGCGCCGCTGCTTCATTACCACGAAACGCACGACCGCAACGACACGCAGGCAATCGCCGTTATTTTGACTTTGTGGGTGACGACCGCGCTCATTTATCCGAAGCTGCACGAATTCGCCGTTTGGCTGGTTGATAAAATTATTCTGCGCCGCGCCGATTACCAACATCTGCGGCTGGAAATTTCCAAAACGATTGAACGGCAAAATTCGATTGCCGCCGTTTTAGACGAAACATGCCGTCAACTGGCGGCGGCGTTGACGACGCGCGAATCGAATTGGAACGAAATCGCCGCCAATGCCAAGAATCTGCCTTCGGTTGTTTTCGATTCGCGCCGCGCCGAGATTTTCGTGCCGGTTGCCGAATCACCTTTCTACGCCATTCACTTAAACGATTTTTCCGGCGGGCGGCGTTTGCTTTCCGACGAAATCGCAATGCTCGAAGCCGCCGCGCTTTTGACGGCGCGGCGCGTGGACGCGCTGCGCGTGACGGGCGAACGGTTCGAGCAGAAAATCCGCGAACAGGAATTTTCCAAATTAGCGACCGAAGCCGAACTGCGCGCGCTGCGGGCGCAAATCAATCCGCATTTTCTGTTCAACGCGCTGACGACCATCGGTTATTTAATCAATGCCGCGCCGGATAAAGCGTTGGCGACTTTGTTGAAATTAACGACGCTGCTGCGGCGAGTTTTGAAATCGAGCGGCGAATTTTCGACGCTCGGCGACGAAATCGAACTCGTCGAATCTTATCTGGAAATCGAACGCGCCCGATTTGAAGAGCGTTTGAAAGTTGAAATTGACGTGCCGCACGATTTGAGAAATCTGCGCGTTCCAACTTTGATTTTACAGCCGCTGGTCGAAAACGCCGTCAAACACGGCATTTCAAAAGCGAAGTTCGGCGGCACGGTGAAAATTTTCGCCAAATTGGAAAACGAAGCGGACAAAGTTTTTTTGAGCATCAATGTTCACGACAGCGGCGCGGGCGCAAATGTTGATGAGTTTCGGCGAAATGGTCAGGAAGGTGTCGGACTGCATAACATCGAGCAAAGGCTGCTGTCGTATTATGGGAACTCAGCCGCGTTTGAAATACGCAGTGAAACGGGAAAAGGCACGACGGCGAAAATTAGATTTCCCGTTTCGGATGCCGATTAGCAAAAAATTAGTGTTGAAACAAATTTTAATGAACAAACTCCGAATAGTAATTGCCGACGATGAACGCCCGGCGCGGTCTTTTTTAAGAAATATCCTGGCAGAATTTGAAGACGCGGCAATCGTCGGCGAAGCGGAAAACGGCGCGGAAGCCGTCGAAATTATTAAGCAAACTAAACCCGATTTAGCTTTGCTCGATTTGCAGATGCCGCTGGCTTCCGGCATCGAAGTCGTGAAAATTCTGCCCAAATCGCAACTGCCGCTCGTTGCCTTCGTAACGGCTTACGACGAATACGCGGTGCAGGCGTTTGAATTGAACGCGGTTGATTATTTACTGAAACCAGTTGAAAAAGCGCGTCTGCGCGAAACTTTGAATCGCGTTCACGAACGGCTCGAACAAACCGATTTTCGGGCGACCGAAGCGGCAAAGCTGAAGTCTGCCGTCGCCGCTTACGAAGAAAACGCCAATAAAACTTTGCTCGAACGGATTCCGGTTCGTCTGCGCGAAGAGATTTTGTTAGTTCCGGTCGGCGAAATTGTTTCGATTGTCGCCGACGGCGAGCTTTTGCACATCACCAATCTGCAACACAAAAAATACACGATCAATTACCGCCTCAAAGACCTCGAAGCGCGACTCGACACCAACAAATTCGTGCGGCTTTCGCGCAGTGCCGTCGTCAATCTCGAAATGATCGCCCGCATCGCCCCGATGCCCGGCGGAACTTATCTGGTCGCGCTCAAAGACGGACAGCAAATTTCTTCGAGCCGTCTGCAATCGAGAATACTGCGCGAGAAATTACTCAAACTCTAAACCGCCGGTGCGGTTTTTTGTTCCGTTCATTGGAGAAAAATTACCGTTAATTGAAAATAAATCGCCGTTCTTAAAAGAACAATGTGAAACTGTTCGATTGGTTTAATGCAACATTGTCGAAGACGAAACACTATGCGATTAAATTTTCAAACATTCAACTCGAACGGTTTCTGGGATAAAACAGGCGCGGCGGTTTCCTGGCTGTGCGCCGTTCACTGCCTGGCGATGCCTTTTATAATTTCCTTTCTGCCGCTTCTCGGCTTTTCTTTTCTGGCGCACGAAGGAATCGAATATGTCATCATCGGCATCTCGGTTGTCGTCGCCCTGCTCAGTCTTTTACCCGCCTATTTCAAACAGCACCGCAAAATCAGAACATTGCTTCTTTTCGTTTCGGGAATCTGCTTTATCTTGTTCGCCGACCGGCTTTTTGATGAAAGTCTTTCGGGAAAAATAATTTTCGTGGTAATCGGGGCGAGCCTCGTAACTTCGGCACATTTTATCAACCGGAGATTGTGCCGTAACTGTCAAAACTGCGCTGATGCTCACTGCCATTCATTTGAATAAAATGCCATTTGTTTTTCAAACTCGCCCATTCGTTAAAAGTTTGTGCGTGCGAATTTCAAAAGCCTGTCATTCTGGTTAGTCTTTACTAAACAATCCTATTTAAATTCTTATGAAAAAATTTCTTTATTCAATTTTATTTAATTTGTCTGTTTTTTCGGTAGCTGCTTTCGCGCAAACCGGCGGCACGATCAGCGGAACGATTACAAGCGAAATCAACCGCGTTCCGGTCGGCGGAGTTTCGGTCGAAGTTAAATCGCTGCAGCGCACCGCCGAAACGGACGAAAACGGCGTTTATCAATTTACCGGTGTTCCGCCCGGCAGATACACCGTCGTAACGCATATGGAAGGTTTTTCCGACCGGGCGAAAACCGTCGTTTTAGTCGGCGGCGCAACCGGCAGCGTCAATTTTGAATTGAGTTTAACGGCTTTGCGCGAGGATGTCACCGTGTCGGCTTCCGGGCAGGAAGAATCGGTTTTTGAATCTTTCCAGTCGGTCAACTCGGTCGGTTCGCTGCGAATTCGTGAACAGGCAAGCACCTCCATCGGCGAGATTTTGGAGCGCGAAGCCGGAGTCGGCAAACGCTCGTTCGGACCCGGAACATCGCGCCCCGTCATACGCGGTTTTGACGGCGACCGTGTGCTGGTAACGCAGGATGGAATTCGCACCGGTTCAGTCGGTTCACAATCGGGCGACCACGGCGAACCGATTGACACTTTAAATCTCGAACGGCTCGAAGTCATCAAAGGTCCAGCGACTTTGCTCTACGGTTCAAACGCCATCGGCGGCGTGGTCAACAGCGTCTCCTCCGATGAAAACGACCCGCACGAAGGCATTCGCGGATTCTTCACCGGACTCGGCGCGACCAACAACCGGCAAGGCGGTTTGGCGGGCGGAATTGAATACGGCTATCAACGATTTGTCTTTAAAGCAAACTTGAGCAGCATCCGCGAAGGTGATTACCGCACTCCGTTCGGCAAGATTCCGAATTCCGCTTCGCGCTATACGGGCGGCAACGCAAGCGTCGGCTACTACGGAGAAAAAGCGTTTTTTCAAGGCAGTTACAGTCAAGACCGCAGGCGTTACGGTGTGCCGTATGCTCCGCTTTTCGAGTCGGGCGAACTGCTGACAAATTCAAACGGAGAGCCTTGTGCGACGGCGGATTCCAAACGCGGCGGTCAACCGGGCGAATGTTTTTACGATATTTTTGCCATCCGCAACCAATTCAGCGGCAGTTTGCCGCCGGTGCCTGATGAATCGGTTGATTTACGCCTGCGGACGCACGGTTACAAACTGCGCGGCGGTTTCCGCAATCTCGATTCGTTCGTTACGGGCGTGAATTTCACGCTTAATTACACCGACTATTCGCACGTCGAATTAGGAGTTGCCGACGGCGTTGATACGATAGCGACAAAGTTCGACAACGACACTTTTTCATATCGCAGCGTGTTTGAGCAAAAAACGTATTCGCGTCTTTCGGGACGTTTCGGTTTTGAAGGTTTCACCCGCGATTATCAAACCGTCGGCGCGGAGGCTCTCGTACAGGGCAAAGTCAAACACAATATGTTCTCGGTTTTTGCGCTCGAAGAAGTTAATTTTAACCGCGTCGCGCTGCAATTCGGCGGGCGCGTGGAAAGCAATCGCTATAATCCGTTGAACGATGCGGCTTACATCAACCGCAGTTTCACCGGTTTTTCCGGCGCGGCGGCGGCGCGAATCAGATTGTGGGAAGGCGCGTCGTTCGTCGCTAATTTTACGCATTCCTATCGCGCTCCGGCTCTCGAAGAGCTTTATAACGAAGGAGCGCATATCGGAACGGTGACGTTTGAAATCGGCGACCGGAATTTGAAGAGCGAGCGTTCAAACGGAATTGAATTATCACTGCGTCAGAACATCAGCCGGGTTCGCATCAACGGCAGCTTTTTTTACTACCTTATCAACGGTTTCGTTTTTCTCGCCCCGCGCGACGCGGACGGCGACGGCAATGTTGATGTCGAAGCCAATTTGCCGATAGGAAATTATCTACAGGCGAACAGCCGTTTCACCGGCGCGGATTTGACGGTTGACGTTAATGTCAATAAATACGTCAACGCATTTTTTATCGGCGATGTCGTTCGCGCCGAACTGCGCGAGACAAATGTTCCGCTGCCGCGCATCACACCGGCGCGAGCGCGGGTCGGTCTCGATTTTCGCTACAAAGGTTTGAGTATTCGTCCCGAAGGCGTGTTTGTTTCGCGCAAAGGTTCGGGCGACGTATTCACGCTCGAAACGCCGACTGCCGGCTACGGACTTTTCAACATCAACGGCTCATATACTTATTCGACCGAACGCTTGGCGCACATCTTTTCAGTCAGCGGCTCTAATCTCAACGACCGTTTATACCGCAACGCGCAATCTTTTATCAAAGACCTCGCGCCTGAACCGGGACGCGGACTGCGTGCTTCATACACAATTCGTTTCTTTTGAGATATTGTCGAGCAGTAAAAAAGGACAGCTCAAAATCTGTCCTTTTTTTATTTGATTTTTATCGAGTTTTACGGGATCAGCGCGGACGCAATCGGAATATCGCCGCTCTGCCCGAATTGATTAGCGTTAAATTGTCCGTTTGAACTGTTCAAACGGAAATAAAATCCGTTGCTCGGTCGCCACACGGCGACATCGGTTTTGCCATCTTTATCGTAATCTCCGGCGACCGGTTTATCGCCGTTTGCGCCGAATTGCACACCGCTGAACGTGCCGTTTGAACTGTTCAGCATAAACCAGGTTCCGCTCGAAGGTCGAAACACGGCGAGATCGTTGCGCGAATCGCCGTCAAAATCGCCGTCAATCGGCACGTCGCCGTTTGCGCCGAACTGAGTCCCGTTAAAAGTGTTCGAGCCGCTGTTGAAGACAAACCAAGTGCCGATTGACGGGCGAAACACGGCTAAATCAGCCGTGCCGTCGCCGTCGAAATCCGATGAATGATTTTCGGTCGCGCGTGGTTCGCCGTAAATAAAATCGTCCATCGCTACCACATCAACGCTGTTCACGCCGTCCACATTCCCCGCCGCCAGCCGGTCGGTGCCGCTGACGATTTGCACCGACGCGATGCGCTCGCCCGCGTTGTAGGAAACGCCGACAAAAGAAAGTCCGCCGTTCGCCGCCGCCGGAGCCATAAAGCCGGGCGCGATGATGTTGCCACCTTTGTCGTAAGCGATGATGCGGGCGTTGCCGGTCGTGTCAACGTCGGTAAAAACGATGCCGAAGCCGCCGACGGTCGCCGGAATGCTCGTTCCCGGAATGAAAAAATTGACTGTCAGAATGCTGCACGGAGCCGCCGATCCGCTGATGACGGTGAACAAACGCTGGGCTGAAAACGTCGTAAAAGCGTTGGTATAACTCGCGTCGAGTTCGCCGAAGCGAACGGGCGTGCCGCTCGCCGTCGTCGAACTGACGCGAAACGTCGCGTTGCTGCACGCCGTCGTGAAAACCGCGCCGCGCGGCGAGTTGGAATTGAAAAAATTTGCCGGCAGATTGGTCGGCGACGACAAAGCATCCGGCACACCGTCCCAATTTATTTCACGTCTGCCAGTCGTGAACGACTGTCCGTTATTCGGGTTTAACGCGCCGCCCAAATCGGCGCGATACTGGTCAACCGCCGCTTGAATCGCCGCCGCGTTCGCGCCCGAAGCGGTTCTGATAATCGGCGCGGCGAAAGTTGAATTAACGGATATGAGCAGCGCAAAGCCGCTCGTCAGAAAGAATCGAATGTAGTTTTTCATAATTTTATCGTCTCCTTATTTTTACTGATAAATTCGTTGAAGCCCGTCGGCTTCGGCTGGTGTCTCAAAGATAAATCGCGCCGTCGCGGAGAATCTTTTAAAATTCGTAATTTGATTTTTCTTTGTAAGTATAGAACGCGGATGATGACGATTTTGCCGAGTTCTGCTGTTCTCATCCTATTTAACCGCTCTGATCAGCGTTCTGTCTCTTTTGGCTTTTGAATTTTCAAACGACTTTTTAGAGATTGTTTGGAAAGTTAAAAACTAGATTTGAAAGTGCAGATTCCGCCCGCGAAATGCGCCGAAGATGCGAAAAGAAAGCAAGAACGGTAGCTGTAATTTCTTTTTTCGCGCTTCTTCGCGGGCAAATTCCTAATTTCCAAAAAGTTTCCTAGAACATCTCGAAAGTTTTTTGAGATTCAGCGAAAGCGATTCGCCTCGAAATCCATCACCGAAACGAGGCAAACGCCAATTTCGCCGTTTGCCGCCGAAAGCGAATGCAGAACGCTCGTTTCGGTTAATCGAAAAATCGTCGGCGCGTCGGCTTCGATAATTTGCGCCGCTTCCGCAACGGTCACGAAAGACATTTCCGTCCGGCATTCGCGGCAGCGGCTGACGGTTTGCGGCGTGCGCTGACAAACGACGCGGACGCGCTCGATTTCGATAATCATCTCTTTAGTGCGCCTAGTTTTCATCGCCGATTCGCTTTTGAAATTATGCCGTTCCGCCGGACGCATTAGCGGCGGCGACCATATTTTTAATCGCGGCTTTAGTTGCCGCTCCGACCAGCGAATTGACCAGTTCGCCTTTTTTAAATATCAGCAAAGTCGGCAGACTCATCACGCCGTATTGATTCGACACACTGGCATTTTGGTCGGTATCCAGCTTGTAGACGGCGACCTCGCGGCACTCCGCCGCCACCGCTTCGAGCGACGGCATCATCATTTTGCTCGGCGCAGACCAGTTTGCCCAGAAATTGACCAGCACGGCTTTCTCCGAACCGGTAATTTTAGTTTTGAAATCGGCATCGCCGATGGATTTGATCGAATCACTCATTTTTTTCTCCTTGAAAATTTTCTCGATTTTGATTTTCTGCGGTATAATCGGCTCACTCCTTCCACATATTTTTTGAGCCGCCGCGTGAATCTATTTTTAAGCGTGTCGCCGCCGAAAATCTTTAGAAAAAATTGAAAGTTTTATGATAATTTTCTGAGACAGATATGAAAAGCCGGTTAATGAAAATCTACGAGTTCGGAAAGTTTCGCGTTGACGCGCCGGAAAAGATTTTGTTTGACGGCGCGGAAGTTGTTTCGTT
>JAJAZE010000262.1 GCA_026785925.1 Pyrinomonadaceae bacterium | reverse complement strand
TTTTCCGAAAATTTGAGAATGTTCGAGGCGGTAATTCTGGTGCGTCCCGCGCCTTTTTTTCCTCTCGAATAGCCGATGATAAATTGGTCTTGGGTTTCTTCCAAATCGGGAAAGTTCAAATTGGCGCAGTTCCGGCTTTTGCCTTCTTTGAAAATTGCCCACGCGAACGAAGGCAAATCGCCTTCAGTCGTTTTAATCAGGCGCGTGTAAAAGCGCGGAACTTTTTTCGCGTCGTCAATCAGAAACGGAATGCCCGATTTTTTATTGTATTCGGGATTTTGTCCGCCCAGCACGTCGAGCGGAACGGCTTTCTCGTTAATGTTTTCGGGAATTTCTGCGGTTTCCCGCGACCAGACGACATTTGACATATTCTCGGAAACTTTGAAATTTGCGAATTGCGGAAAGCTCGTGTCAATGTCAACGCCAATTACGCACGGCTGACCTTTGGCTATCGCGGCAATCACCCGCTGCAAAGCATCAGGATTGAGCGGGCGCGTTTGACCGGCGAAAATCTGCTCGAAGTCCTGTTGCGTAATGTCCACGACGACGACATCGCTTTCTTCGTCGGGCATATCGAGCCGCATCTGCGTATCGAGCGAGATTGTCTGCCATTCGTTGAGCCGTCCGCTGCGGCTAATAATAAATGTGATAAGCAGGGCGAGAAGCATTAACGGCAGAGTCTTCAGAACGCGCCGCTGCCAGGAGATTTTTGACTCTGCCTCCGCGCTTTTCGGCGAAACGCGCTTTTTCGTTCCGGCATTTTCCGTTTGTGTCGGCTTTGAATTTCGGCGTGTTTTTTTTCGAGCCATTGGCGTTTTTACTTCACGGTTTGGCGGGCTAAATCATCCAGTTTAGCTTGCAGATAAATCTTGGCGGTTTCGGGTTTAACCTTTTCGCCCCATTTCTCTGCGAGTTCCTTTGCTTCTTGAAACGAAGCGCGATTTTTTTCATAATTCGCTTCGTCGGCGATTAAAATCCAGGCGGAAGACGTTGTTTCATAATTGCCGCCCATTCGCCGCATCAACTCGAAGGCGTAAAGTCCGGGCTTAAAATCGGAAGCCGAAACAGTCGGGGCTTTGGCTAATTTTATCGGCGGCGACCAGGTTGGCGAGTCATCTTTATTTTGTGAAATTGCTTTCCAGCGCAGATATTGTTCCGTTTCGATTTTCAAAACCGAACTGAAATCAACTTTATCGCCGCTCAGTTTAAGAACGCCGTCGGAGAGTTCGCCGCCTCGACTGCGATGGGTGGAATATCTGTTTGGCGAACCCCAAATCAGTTCCATCACAGCATCAAAAGCCGTATTCAACATTGAACTCGGCGGCGGTTGGCGCGGAAGCGAAAAAGCGCGAGAACAATTGTCAACCGCGCAATTCCGGCTGATAAGAACTTCGCCGCGCAAATCGGCTATGACAATTCGGTTATAACGAGAAGAAGAGTTTGGGCGGATTGAACCGGCGGCTGGGAGTTTTTCACCTTGCGACAAAGCATTCGAGCCGTTTAAAACCCAATTACCTTCGATGTCCAAAACGTAGCCGACATCCTTTTGCGCGAAAATTGAAGTCGCGCCAAAACCAATTGCTAATGATAAACACAGGAAGGTGAAAATTAACTTTCTCATTTTGGTTGACCTCTTTATTTGTCAAAAAATTGATATATTCAGACGCACGTCAATTTGAAAATTTTTGCGGCGATAAAGATTTTTCGCAGGAGTTTCTTCCAAGAAAAATTCATCTCAAAAAGTATTGAAAATTGGGCAGATTATAACACAGGAGAAAAAGAAAAAATAACTTTTTAACCAAAATATAACGATGAGTGACATTATTAAAATAAAACAATTTTCATAAATTTTGATTCGACCTTTAATTCATAATTGTATTGACAAATTAAGTTGGTGTCGGGCGCGTTCCGCAGTTACGGATCGAGCCGTGATGAGCGCGGCGTTATCACGGCTCGATCCGTAACTGCGGAACTTTTCGCCGCGCCGCTGAGTTTGCGGGAAAGGCATAAAGTTATTTACAATCTTAACCAACATACTTAAATCTAATTTGAGAAAAAAGCCGAAATAATTACAACTCACCGCTCAACAGTTATCGGTTTAAGATTATGGAAATACTATTGCTTATAATCAGGTTAATTCTGTTCGCCATTTTCGCGCTCGCGGGAATCGGCAAACTGCTTGACTTGAAAGGTTCGGAAAAAGCCGTTAAAGATTTTGGAACGCCCGAAGAATTTGCCAAGTTTTTTGCGATTGGTTTGCCGTTTGCAGAAATCGTGTTTGCGATTTGCTTGCTGTTCCTCGAAACTTCGTGGATCGGCGCAATCGGTGCGCTGATTTTGCTTTTGACGTTTATCGGCGGGATGATTTGGCAGCTTGCTCAGGGCAATGCGCCGGATTGTCATTGTTTCGGCGCGATTCATTCGGAGCCGGTTTCAAAGAAAAGTTTGATTCGCAACGTCGTTTTCGCGTTGCTGGCTTTTATCCTGATTTTAAGCGGGAAAAGTAATCAAGGCGCGAGCCTTTTCGATTCAGCAATCAATAATTCGGAAGGAAATTTTATGTCGTTTATTTTAGGTTTGGCGACCGTCGGACTGCTCGCGGTGACGGTTTTTTATTTGAGAAAAATCTCCGAACAGCAAACGCAGATCGTGCGCCGGATGGAGATTTTGGAAGTCACCGCGCTCGACGGCGGCAGGGAAGTTTTGCGAAAAGATTTGGCGCATCCGGGCGACGGTTTGATGATCGGCTCGCCCGCGCCGGATTTTGTTTTGCCCGACGTGAACGGCAGGGAAGTTTCGCTCGAAAATCTTTTGATGCAGGCAAAACCGCTGCTGTTTTTCTTTGTCAGCCCGACCTGCAAACCGTGCGCCGCACTGCTGCCGGAAATCGAAGCGTGGCAGACGGAACTAAAAGGAAAACTGAATTTCGTTTTTTTCAGCAGCGGTGAGGTCAAGGAAAATCTCGATAAATTTGCGGGCGTAACGCTCAAACAAGTGCTATTGCAAAAAGACCGCGAAACGGCGTTGAGTTTCAGCGCACAGTGGACACCGACGGCGATTTTAGTCAACAGCGACGGCACGATTGCGAGTCATACGGCGGTCGGCGACCAGGCGATTCGTGAGTTGGTCGAGCAAGTTAAAACGCAGATTGACGACCCGGACGTTTTGCTAATCGGCAGCGGCGATAAAAATTCAAAACTCGGAAGATTTCTGCCCGAATTTTCACAAACCGACGTTTTTGATAAAAAAGTCAGTTCCGAAGATTTACGCGGCAAGCGAACGCTCGTTACTTTCTGGAGTTTAACGTGCAGTTTCTGCGATAAGATGCTCGAAGATTTGCGCGATTGGGACAAAACCAAAGGCGCGGACGAACCGAACTTGCTGGTTTTTTCCGAAGGCGAACCCGAACCGCATCGTAAATTAGATTTAAGTTCCCCGATTGTTCTGGACGAAAAGCGCAAAATCTCGCTCGAACTCGGAATGAGCGGCACACCGTCGGCGGTTTTAATTAACGAAAACGGCAAAATCGTTTCGGAAACCGCCGTCGGCGCGGAAAATATCTGGAGCCTGATCGGTAAGAGAAAGTAAGTATTTTGTGAGAAATATAGATTGGAAAATTACCGCGCAGGAAGGCGCGGCGCGGACGGGAATTTTGCGAACCAGACGTTCGGTGATCGAAACGCCGGTTTTTATGCCGGTCGGGACGCAGGGAACGGTCAAAGGTGTGCGTTTTGAATGGCTCGAAGATGAGATGGACGCGCGGATTATTCTCGGAAATACTTATCATTTGTTTTTGCGTCCGGGCGCGGAGGCGATTCGGCAGCTCGGCGGTCTGCATAAATTTACGACGTGGAACCGTTCGTTTCTAACTGATTCCGGCGGCTTTCAGGTTTTCAGTTTGACCGATTTAAGAAAGTTGACCGAAGAAGGCGTTGAATTTCGCTCGCATCTGAACGGCGATAAAAAGTTTATTTCGCCGGAGGTTTCGATGGAGATTCAAGCCGCGCTCGGCTCGGAAATCGTGATGGTTTTCGACGAATGTCCGCCGGGCGACGCGGGCATTGACGTGACGCGCAAAAGTTTGGAAATGACGGCGCGGTGGGCAAAGCGGTCAAAAAATTGTTTCGATGAATTGCAGGAAAGCAAGCAGGATACGGGATTTTCAGAAGTTGGAAATCTAAGCGGTCAACAAGCATTATTCGGCATTATTCAAGGTGCAGGTCACTTAAATCTGCGAAAAGAAAGTTTGGATAAAACGGTTGAAATCGGTTTTGACGGCTACGCCATCGGCGGTTTGAGTGTCGGGGAAGAAAAATCGGTGATGTATGAAGTGATTGATTTTCTCGCGCCGCAGATGCCGCCCGCCGCGCCGCGTTATTTAATGGGTGTCGGAACTCCCGAAGATTTAATCGAAGCGGTTTATCGCGGCGTGGATATGTTCGACTGCGTGATGCCGACGCGCAACGGACGTACGGGAAGCGCGTTCACCGCCAACGGAAAATTAAATATCCGCAACGCGAAATACGCGCTCGACAGCGAACCGCTTGACGCGGAATGCCCGTGTTCGGTGTGCCGCCGATATTCAAAAGCCTATCTGCGGCATCTTTACCAAGCAAAGGAAATGCTGGCGGCGACTTTGATTTCGCATCATAATCTCGCATTCTTTCTTGACTTAATGCGACGGGTTCGGCAATCTATCAACTCTGGCAATTTCAAAAAATTCCGGCAAACATTTCTCGACAAGATTAAAGAAAACGAATCTGAAGACGAGTAACAGGCGTTTGATAAACAGTCTGTAAATGTATATTATTGTGTTTTTCTTAATCTGCGCTAAACAAATGAACTTATTACTATTCTATTTTCAAGGCGAAGGCGGCAGCAGTCTTTTTACCTTTTTACCGTTTATCGTCATACCCGTAATTTTCTATTTTATTTTGATTCGTCCGCAGCGTCAGCAGCAGAAAGAGGTGCAGGCAATGATTGCCGACTTAAAAATCAATGACGAAATCGTGACCAACGGCGGCGTTATCGGCAAAATTAAAGAGTTGCGAGAAACGAGTTATATTATTCAAAGTGCCGACAAATCGTTTATTGAAATTGCGCGCAGCGCAGTGGTCGGAAAACGCGCGGAAAAATAATCTGGCAGTTGAAAGCCGGCAGGCGACAGATTCGATCTGACCCCTAGCCAACGCTTCGCGCCACTGACAAAAAAATGAAAAACAGCAGTTTGTTAATCAGAACGGCGATTATCGTCGTTATTACGTTGATCGGGATTTATCTGGTGATCGGTCCGCGCGGCGGGGCGATTGATGCAAACGATTTTACCTGGGAAGGAATCAAGCAGAACGTCGCCGAAAATATCAATCTCGGATTGGATTTGCGCGGCGGTTCGCATCTCGTGATGCGCGTCAAAACCGACGCTTATTTGAAAACTCTCACCGAAAACAATCAAAGTGCCGCCGTTCTCGCCGCCAAAGAAGCGCAGTTGCCCGTTGCCGACGGCTCCTTTGTCGCCGCCAATAATAATTATCAGGTGACGCTCAATTTAACCGACGCTTCGCAGTCGCAAACGGTGATTGATGCCGTCAAACAGAAAGTTGATTTTAGCGGATGGAGCGATCCGAGCGTCAGCGGCAATCAAATAACTTGGTCGCTGCCGGTTTCGGCGCAAAAAATTTTGAAGGATCAGGCGGTAACGCAGGCGGAAAAAATTATCGAAAGCCGCATCAACGCTTTCGGCGTGAAAGAACCGACTTTTCAACGTCACGGCTCAAGCGATTCGGGTCAGCTTCTTTTGCAAATGCCGGGCGTTGAAGACCCGGAACGAGTTAAAAAATTAATCGGTGACGATGCAACGCTGGCATTGATGAAAATCGTCAGCCCGCCGAATCCGTCGCCGGTGCAAACTTATCCGAGCGAAGAATCTGCCCGCCAGTCGCTCGGCGGAACAATTCCCGCCAATCGCAAAATTTTAGTCTACGCCGACCGCGACGTTCCGCAAAATCCAAGTCTCCCTGCCGACCAGCAGCCGAAACAATACGTCGTCGTCGAATCTCCGGCGGTCGTTGACGGCAGCGAACTGCGCGATGCGTCAGCCATTTCACAACCCGGCAACGACAGTGATTTTCAAATTTCATTTTCCTTTAAGCCGAACGGAGCGCAAAAATTCGGCGACTGGACGGGAAAAAATATCGGCAACTATATGGCGGTGGTCTTGAATGACCAGGTGAAATCAGCCGCGTATATCAAATCGCAAATTTTTGACCGGGGCGAAATCTCCGGCAGGTTTTCAAAATCAACCGCCGAAGATTTGGCATTGACGTTAAAATCCGGTGCGCTTCCGGCAAAAATCGAATATCAGGAAGAAAGAACCGTCGGACCGAGTTTAGGTGCTGATTCGATTCGCGCCGGTGTCGCCGCTTCGATTGCCGGTTTGGTTTTTATCGTCATTTTTATGCTCATCTATTATCGCGGAGCCGGTATTAACGCGGTCATCGCTTTGATTTTGAATATGCTGCTGACGCTTGCCGGACTCATCGTGCTGGATTCGACGCTGACTTTGCCCGGCATTGCCGGACTGATTCTCGGCATCGGGATGGCGGTTGACTCGAACGTGCTTATCTTTGAAAGAATGCGCGAAGAACTGCGTGCCGGAAAATCCGTTGCCAAATCGGTCGAACAGGGATTTGACCGCGCCTTTATCACGATTGTTGACACGCATATTACGACGATTCTTTCGTCGGTCATCCTGTATATGTTCGGTTCGGGTCCGATTCGCGGTTTTGCCGTGACGCTGATTTTAGGTTTGCTGATAAATCTTTTCTCGGCAGTTTTCGTATCGCGCACGATTTTTATGTGGTTGCTGGAACGCAATCCGAATATGAAAAAACTTAGTATCTAAAAATCTTTGATTTTTGGTTTTCGGCTTTTGGATTGTCTTGCCTAAGTTGAACAGAGAATCCAGAACCAAAAGCCGAAAACCGGTTTTACCAAAAAGAAATGTTTCAATTTTTTACCAACATCAATGTAGATTGGATGGGCTGGCGCAAACCTTTAATTGCGGTCTCCATTCTAATCCTTTTAGCCGGTTTGATTTCAGCCGTCGGACGACAAATAATGCCGGGCGGCACCAATGCCTTTAATCTCGGTGTGGATTTTCAGGGCGGAACTTTTATTACCGCTAAGTTTAAAGGTCAAAAGCCTTCGGAAGATGAAATTCGTGCGGCACTGCAAAATGTCGGTCTCAACGAATCCGTTATTCAGGCATCAACCGATAAACAGGACGAGGTTTTAATCAAAGTTCCTTTGGTTGAAGGTGTGGCGGAAAGTCTGCCCGCCGCCGATGCAGCGCAAACAACGCCGGAAAATGAAAATCAGGCGCAAAATACTCAGGTCAACGCCGGACGCAATAAAGTCCGCGAAGCTCTCAACACTTTCGGACAAGAGGCTCAAGCCACGACAACTTTAACGGACGATGCGGCAGCGGCATATAAAATTGTCGGAACCGATTATGTCGGTCCGGTTGCCGGAGCGCAGCTTCGCAATCAAGCCGTGATCGCCACGCTTTTGGGAATGGTCGGCATTTTGCTGTTCATCGCCTTTCGCTACGATTGGACGTATGCCGCCGGTGCGGTGATCGCCGTCTTCCACGACGTTTTAGTGACGCTGGCGTTCTTTTCCGTTTTTCAATGGGAAGTTAGTTTGACAGTGCTTGCCGCGCTTTTGACTTTGGTCGGTTTTTCCGTCAACGACTCGATTGTCATCTTCGACCGGATTCGTGAAAATTTAACTCTGCACCGCGACCGGTCGCTTTACGACTTGACCAATCAATCTATTAATCAAACAATGTCGCGCACCATCGTCACCAACGGTTTGGTCTTTCTTTCCGTTTTGGCTTTGGTCATCTTTGGCGGACAAGTTCTGCGCGGATTTTCGCTCGCGCTTTTTGTCGGTTGTATTACGGGAACTTATTCGACGATTGCCATTGCCAGCCCAATCGCCATTTGGTGGCAGGATAAACTCGGTGCGGTGAAAACGAAACGAATTGAAGCGCAAAAGAGCGACCAATTAGCTTCGGCTTCCAGACGCTCGGTTTCACGGCGACCGATTGCTCGATAAGCGAGTTTTGCAAAAAATTTACGGCGGCTAAGATAAAAAACAGTTTTGCTCCGCCACGAGAACATTTATAAATATTTTTGTGTTTGCGAAAAAAAAAGGACGTTTTTCTTGACTTTCAAGGATTAAGGTTTTAGACTTCAAATCGTTGCTGGTCAATTGAATATTCGTATCTGCTTTTTTCCGTTTCGTTAAGATAACGTTTGGGGATTTTGTAGAACTTTTGCGTCTGAAACCGGCACGAGTCCGACACAATTCCGCATTCAGCAAGGCAGGTAGTTCAAGCGCAAAGAAAGTTGGTTTAGCACAGGTGAAATCGTTGAAAATAAGAACGATGACAACCTGGTATTTAATTTATATCATCTAGGCAATTATAAAGTTTCGCAGCCCTTGACCCAATTGGCACCGGATAATTAGGGAGGAAAATAAAATGTTAGATCAATTAGTCGAATCGAAAAGTAACGCGGGCGATAATACTCGTCGAAGTGGTTTTTTGTTGTCTACTTTCGTTGTGATGGTTTCCATAATGATCGGCGCCTGGATGTATAGTCTGTTCGCCAAAGATTACGGACTCGGCGGGGGCGATTTAGAACTTTCCGAGCTGGTTGCGCCGGTTCCGGTGGCTGAAGAAGAACCGCCGCCGCCGCCGCCGGAGCAGCCGAAGCAGGAGCAGAAGGCAGCTCCCAATGTGGATACGCGAACGGAGATTATCCAAAGAATGGATCAAACTCCGATCAAACCGCCGGATACGGTCAGCACTGAACAAAATAAGGTTAAACCGCCCCGCGAAGGCATCGCCACGCGAATCGGCACGAATAATAACGACGCGCTGAACGCCGCTTCATCCAGTTACACCGGCAAAGGTAATACGGAAGGAACCGGTGTCACGGGAAGCACCACGGATAATAAAACAGGTGGAGACGAGGGCGGAACCAAACCGCCGCCGCCGCCGCCGCCGCCCGTGCCGCCGAAACCGGTCGTGCCGAAGAAAATTTCCGGCGGAGTCTTAAACGGTAAGGCGATAAATCTAGTTAAGCCTCCGTATCCGCCGGCAGCGAAAGCCGTGCGCGCCAGCGGTGCGGTAAATGTGCAGGTAACCATTAACGAAAGCGGTTCGGTCGTTTCGGCGAGTGCCGTCTCAGGACATCCGCTGCTGCGGCAGGCAGCCGAACAAGCGGCTCGCAGCACGAGATTTGCACCGACTCTTTTATCAGGACAACCGGTTTCGGTCACGGGCGTTATCGTCTACAATTTTGTGCCGTAGAAGAGCGCAATTGTTCGGGAGGAGTGCGGAATTGCTTCTCCCGACATTACTTATAAAATCTGCAATTATAAATTTTTGATTTCTTTTGGAGGATAAATTATGACTTTATTAGTTAGTCTTTTGGACACTAATGTTCTGAACTTTTTCTTGATGTTGACCGGTGAGGCAAAAATCTCTTTCGGTGTATACGATATTGCAAAGAGCTTAACGATTCCCGGTTGGGCGGTGATCATCATTCTTTTACTGCAATCTATTTATATGATCGCCGTTGGCATCGAGCGTTGGCTGACTTACAGTAAAGCCAAACAGCAATCGCGTCAATATGCACCGAAAGTTGCCCAAGCCTTGAAAAACAGCAACATTGATGAAGCTATCAACATCAGCGACAAGCATAAAGATTCACACTTGGCGATGGTTGTTTCGTCGGGCTTGAAAGAATTTGCCGCGCACCAAGGTAATTCTGATATTTCGGGCGAAGAAATGGAAGCCTCGAAACGCGCTTTACAGCGGGCAATTGCCGTTAAAACCGCTGAGTTGAAACGCGGACTCGCCGGATTGGCGACTGTCGGTTCGACTGCTCCGTTTGTCGGATTATTCGGAACGGTGGTTGGTATTATCGGCGCGTTCGTCGCTTTGGCATCGGCTGAAAACGCCGGCATCGGGGCGGTCGGGGCGGCGATTGCGGAAGCGTTGGTAGCAACGGCTTTCGGTATCGCGGTAGCGGTTCCGGCAGTTTGGATGTTTAACTATTTTACTAGTAAAGTAACGAGTTTCGGCGTAGAAATGGAAAATTCGGCATCCGAATTAGTAGATTACTTCATTAAACAACGTAACAAACAATTAAACGGTTAGCATCGCAGACCTTGAGATTTATTTAGAAGGGAGATTTTAATTATGGCAATGGCAGTCGGTGGGTCTGATG
Organism: Pyrinomonadaceae bacterium; assembly: GCA_026785925.1. Taxonomy (GTDB): domain Bacteria; phylum Acidobacteriota; class Blastocatellia; order Pyrinomonadales; family Pyrinomonadaceae. The sequence goes on along the minus strand of JAJAZE010000262.1, from coordinate 17,583 downwards.
AGTATAACTCGGAAATCAATGTGACTCCGATGGTTGACGTGATGTTGGTGCTTTTGATTATCTTTATGATCGTCACACCGCTTCTACAGCAAGGTGTTTCCGTTAATCTTCCGCGCGATATGATCAGCCCGGATGAAGACGGAGATATTACAAAAGACACTTCGGTCATTATTGCGATTCCTGACAATAATAATTTTTACATCGGAAAAGACCAGTATCCGTTAAATGTTTTGGGAGAAAAAATTAAAGAAAGAATGAAAGATAAAACTCCCGACAAGCGCATCGTTTATATCAAGAGCGGTATTGACGTTGATTACGGAAAAGTAGTTGAAGCGATTGATACGATTCGCCGACAAGATATAGACAAAATTGGTCTGGTCGCCGATAAGAAAAAAGGCGAAACAAAGGCAGCCAATTAAGTCTTTTTGAAATAGGAGAAATATAATGTCAATGTCATCAGGTGGTTCCGGCGGAGCTACCCCACAAATCAATGTGACACCACTAATTGACGTTTTGTTAGTGCTGTTAATTATTTTTATGGTTATTACGCCGATGAAACCCAGCCGCTTTGAGGCGAAGGTTCCGGCTGAACCGAAACCGAATGAGAACGAGGTAATTCCGAGACCGAATCCGCTGACTTTGGTGGTTGCAATCAACAAAGCGGATAAAAAAATTACTCTGAACAACGAAGTTGTCGGCGACGTTACTAACACCGCCGATCTAACCAACCGGTTAACCGCGATATTTAAAGAGCGCGATGCCGGCGGCGTTTTTCGTGAAGGAACTAACGAAGTCGAAAAAACTTTGTTTATCAAATCGCCGCGCTCGGTGAAATACGGTGAAGTGGTTCGGATAATTGATGCGGTCAAACAAGCCGGAGCGCAGCCGATTGGTTTGCAAATTGATGATTTAACAGAATAATTTAGCCGGAATAGTAATGGGAAATGGATGAGTTTCATTTCCCATTACTATCGGCGGAAAATGGAGTCGAACAAATGAGATTTTCTCGTTTAGGGATATTATCAGTAACTTTATTAACGGTATTGGTCGGAGCTAATTGCTCCTATTATAACCAAATTATCACTCGAAAAAATTTGGTTGACGGTGGAAACGCCTACAAAAATAGAAAATTTCAGGAAGCCGAAGAGCTTTTTCGTTATGCCGTTTCTCGTGATCCGCAAGGAGCGTCGAAAGAAGGCAAAGCCGCCCAGCTTTTTCTCGCCCGAACCTTGCATTCGCGATTTATCGGTAACCGACAGGAGACTGCATTGGCTGAAGACGCGATACAACAATACAAAAAAGTTTTAGCTGAAGATGTAAAAGATCAGAGTTCATTCAACGCGGTTGCCAATCTTCTGGAAAATCTAAATCGCACTGATGAGTGGCAAAAATGGGTCAGTGATCGAACCGCGAATGAGCAAGTTCCACCTGAACAACGTGCCGAAGCTCTAACCAAGCTCGCGGCTAAAAAGTATTCTTGCGCCAATGAAATTTCTGATATAGAACCGGTCAAGAAAACGGTAACGAAAGACGGTAAACAGGTTTTCGAGTTCACTAAGCCGCAAGACCCGGCAGCTTTTGAAACTTTCAAAAAATGTGTTCAGGAAGGCTCAGAGTTAATTGACCGCGCTGAGAAACTCGACACCAACAACGATGCCGTTTGGTCATATAAGGCGAATTTACTGGCGCAGCAATTACGACTTGCCGAAATGGAAGGAAATACGGCGCAGAAAGAATCTCTGAAAATTGAATCCGATAAAGCAAAAGCCAGATTTACGGATTTGGCGAGAATCCGAAAGGAAAAAGAAGATGCGTTGAAAGCCGAGAAAGAAGCGCAGGAAAATAAGACTAACAGCAACAAAAAATAAAGTTTCCTCAAAAACTTTTCAGATTAAGGTGACACCTGATAATAAAAATTGGGTGTCGCCTTTTCTTTACCGTTGGTTTAGGGAACGAAAATTTTACTATAAAGCTGAATCGAATCTGAAAAGCGGTATAATAAAAATTGGCAGATATTTATGATTCGCATCGAAGACATCATAGAGAAGGTAGAGAAAAATCGCCCCGAATCGGACATTGACCTAATTCGGCGGGCATATTTTTTTTCTGCCTTGCATCATCGCGGACAAAAACGCGCTTCGGGCGAACCTTATCTAGTGCATCCTTTGGAAGTGGCTGCCATTTTAGCCGATATGCGGCTCGATGAAACGAGTGTTTCAACCGGACTGCTGCACGATGTCGTCGAAGATACGCTGGTTGATTTAGAAACGATTCGTGAGTATTTTGGTGATGAAGTGACACGACTTGTTGACGGTTTGACCAAAATCGCGCACATCAGCAATCTCTCCAAAGAAAAACAGCAAGCCGAAAATGTTCGCAAAATGGTTTTGGCGATGATTACCGACGTGCGGGTCGTGCTGATCAAACTCGCCGACCGCTTGCACAATATGCGGACGATGCAGTTTTTGAAACCCGAAAAACGCGCTCGCATCTCACAGGAAACTCTCGATATTTACGCGCCGATTGCCCATCGTCTGGGAATGGGAAAACTCCGCAGCGAACTCGAAGATTTATCATTTCAAAATATCTACCCGGAAGAATACGCCAAACTTTCAAAGGAAGTCGAAGCGCGGCGACCGGAACTGGAAGCGACGCTTGAAAAGATTACCAACACGATTAAGGAACAGTTGACGGCAAACGATGTTCCATTTATCGAAGTTCAGGGGCGCGTTAAGCGACTCTTTTCGCTCTGGAAAAAGCTGAAAAAACGCAAACTGACTATTGAAGAAGTCTACGATTTGATCGCGGCGCGGATTATCACGCCGAACGACAAAAAGAATTGCTACCTCAGTTTGAGCGTCATTCACGATGTTTGGACACCGGTCCCGGAGCGTTTTAAGGATTGGATCGGAAATCCGCGCGATAACCTTTATCAATCGCTGCATACGTCGGTGGTCGGCGACAACGGACAATCTTTTGAAGTGCAGATTCGCACTGAGGAAATGCACCAGATCGCCGAAGAAGGCGTGGCGGCGCATTGGAAATATAAGGAGAAAAAACTCGGCAAGCGCGACGAAGACGCGAGTTTAGACGAACTTCGTAAAACGGTCGAAAAACTTTTGCTGCCGCTGGTCGAATCAACGCAGGAAGCGGAAGATTCAGAAGATTTTATCGAGTCGCTGAAACTCGATTTATACCCGAAAGATGTTTATGCCTTTACGCCGATGGGGAAAATTATCCAGCTTCCGCGCGGCGCGACACCGATTGATTTCGCCTACGCGATTCACTCGGAAGTCGGTGATAACTGCACCGGAGCGAAAATAAAAGGGCGTATCGTGCCGCTCAGAACCGAAATTCAAAATGGCGATGCGGTCGAAATTTTGACCACGCCAAATTCAAAACCGTCAGGAGACTGGCTCAACCACGTCGTCACCTCGAAGGCGCGAAATCGGATCAGACATTGGATTGCCGAACAGCAGCGCACCGAATCAATCGAACTCGGACGCAAATTACTCGAAAAAGAAATTGAAAAATTCCGACTCTCGCCGAAAAAACTCATCACTAATGACGGCGAAATGAAGCGCGTCGCCAACGAATACGGCTTGGGCAGACCGGACGATTTGCTGGCTTCAATCGGTTACGGGAAAACTCTGCCGCGCAATGTCTTGGCTAAATACCTGGGTGCCGAAAAATTTGCCGAACTCGACCCGGAAAAGAAAAAAGAAACCCGGCTCGAAAGCGGAATGAAAGCCGTCAAAAAGTTTATCGGCTTAGGCGAAGACGCGATCATCGTCAAAGGCGTTGACAATCTTTTGACCACTCGCGCCCGCTGCTGTAATCCTTTGCGCGGCGAAGAAATCGTCGGTTACATTTCACTCGGTCAGGGCGTTGTCGTTCACAACAAGCGTTGTAAAAATATGCAGCAATTGATGGTCAACAAAGAGCGCATCGTTGATGTCGAATGGGCAAAAGGCGAGGGCAAAGAAATTCAGTCCATTAGACTGCTGGCAACGACCGAAAACCGAACGGGAATGCTCGCCGGAATCACTAACGCAATCGCCGAAATAAAAACGGGAATTCGTGATGCCCGCGCCGAAGTTTCCAAAAACGACCGTGGTTTAATCGAAGTAACGATTGAAGTTTTCGATAAAAAACACCTTGATAAAGTGATTACTTCGGTCGAACAAGTGCCGGGCGTGATTGCCGTCGAACGGGTGAATTTTTAAGAGTTTAATCCTCAAAATTCAGTCTCTAAACTTTAAGAATGAGCGATTAACAAGCCGGAAGATCAGAAATCCGTAGGATGTAATTTGGAATTTCGTCCGGCATCTGCTAGAATTCGCCTTTTGCTTTAATAAACGGAAATTAAACAAAGGCTGAACACATTGTGAAAGAAATAATTTCAACTGAAAATGCACCGGGCGCAATTGGACCTTATTCGCAAGCCGTAAAAACTGAAAATATGATTTTTTGTTCAGGGCAGATTCCGATTGATCCGGCAACCGGCGAATTTGTCTCAGGTGATGTCGCGGAACAAACACGACAGGTTTTGAAGAATTTAAGCGCGGTTTTGAAAGCGGCGGGAAGTAATCTGAACGGTGTCGTTAAAACAACCGTATTTTTAGCCGATATGAACGATTTTGCAGCGGTGAATGAAGTCTACGCGGAATTCTTCAACGAAAATAAACCGGCGCGGGCAACCGTTCAGGCGGCGCGACTACCCCGCGACGCGCGAGTCGAGATTGACTGCATCGCAGTTATCTAACGCTTAATAAAAACATCGCTGGAAATTGAAAAAGCCAAACGCCGAAAAAGAAATCGCACGTTTGGCAACTAATGATAAAAGTTTTGTTTCTAAAAAATTACGCCGCTTTGATAATTTTGCCGCCTTTAATACATCGCGTACAGACCTTTTGGCGGGCGTTCCCGCCGGTCGGCATTTGAACGCGCACCGGCTGCAGATTCGGGTTGAACCGGCGGCGAGTTTTGTTATTCGCGTGTGAAACATTATTTCCGAATTGCGGACCTTTGCCGCAGACATCGCATCGTTTTGCCATAATAATTAAGCCTCCAAAAAATAATAACGAGGTTGGATATACAAGAGTCTGCTCGTCAAACTCAAAAATAGATTTTATAACAAAAATAGATAGGTTAAGTCAAGTAATGAAACGAACAGTCAATTTTGAAGGAGTAAAAGCCAGAGTGCGTAATTTTAATTTTAAGATTTTTTCGATTGCCTTTTTAGCAATCACCGCGTTTGTTTTAAACGCTTGTACCGGAGCTTCAACGAGCAGTACGCCACTCGGCGGCAATGTTGATGTCAATGAAACCGCCGCGACCGTCAACGGCAAAGTTATCAAACTACAGGAAGTCGAGCGCGTTATCAAACAGCAGGGCGGCGGGCAGGAAGGCAAACTTTCGCCGCTCGAACTGGCGCAGGCGCGGCTTCAGGTTCTGGAAAGTTTGATCCAGCAGGAAGTGATGTTTCAGAAAGCCGAAAAGGAAAAAACGGTTCCGACCGACGAGGAAGTAACAGCGGAACTCAATAAACGCAAAACGGCGAGCGGAATTTCTCAGGAAGAATTCGATAAAAAAATGAAGGAAGCCGGTGAAACCGACGCTTCGATTCGTGAAACGATCAAAAGAGGTTTGGCGATTCAAAAACTGACCGAAAAAATTACCAACAAAATCGAGCCGCCGAAAGACAGCGAGATTGATGCGTTTTACGTCGGCAACAAAGAAGCCTTCGTTAAAAAGAAAGGCGTGAAAATCGCGGCAATCGTCATTGACCCGAAAGTTATCGGAGAAGGCGACACGACGACCAATGAACAGGAAGCGGTTTTGAAAGCCAAAGAACTGTTTGCCAAGGTGCAGCAGCCGGCTTCTGATTTTGCCGCCATTGCCAGAGAAAACAGTGAAGATCAAAGTCGTCTGCAAGGCGGAGATTTGGGATATTTGTCGCAGGAAGAATTGAGTCAGGGTTTTTCGCCGCAGCTCGCGGCAGGTTTGATGGATCCGAGATTTCCTGTCGGGCAAGTGACCGGCGCACAGGCGCAGGGCAAGTATTTTATTATCAAACTTCAGGAACGCAGCGACAAAGATGAAAATCTGACGCTCGAAAGTCCGGGAATTCGTCAGCAAGTGACCGATTCCCTGATTAACGCCCGTAAACAATTGCTTGCCGCTTCTTTTCAATCGCTGGCGATGGATGAAGCGAAAATTGAAAATTATTTAGCCAGAAAAGTCGTCGAAAATCCGAACGAATTGAGCGGTGCGCGTCCGGCGGGCGCGGCGACGACACCGACTCCGGCAAACACCGATGCGAATACGGCGAATACAAACGCCAATGTTTCTGCTAATAGCAATGCTAATACCAAAACGAACGCGAACGCGAACGCGAACGCCAACACCAAAGCGAACACGAACTCTAACACCAAATAATTAAAAAATTATACGGTATATTAAAAAATTATTCGGTCAAATTTATAACGAGTAACGCGCTTTTCGGTTACTCGTTATTTTTCTTAAAAATGCTTTTTCGACTTTCAGAGATACAAAAATCCTACGGCGGCAACGAGGTTTTGCGCGGCGTTTCTTTTCAAATTAACCCGAATGAAAAGGTCGGTTTGGTCGGGCGCAACGGTGCGGGTAAAACGACGGTTTTTCGCGTCATCACCGGCGAAGAAACGGCTGATTCGGGCGATGTTTTCAAACTCAGCAATCTGAAAATCGGGCTTCTCACACAGCACGTTGATTTTACCGACGACGATTCGGTTCACACCGCCGCGCTATCGGCTTTTCAGCGGCTGCACGACATCGAAGCGGAAATGCGTCATCTTGAAATCGAGATGGCGGAAAATCTGAGCGACGAAGTTCTGGAAAAATACGCCGAACTGCAAACCGAATTTGAACACGCTGACGGTTTCACCTATACGGCACGCGCCGAAGCGATTTTGCTCGGTCTGGGTTTTACGAAAGAAATGTGGAACCTGGAAACGAAAAATCTTTCGGGCGGGCAAAAAAATCGGCTCGGAATGGCGCGTTTGCTGCTCTCGAATCCTGATATTTTACTGCTCGACGAACCGACGAATCATCTGGACGTGAACGCCGTCGAATGGCTCGAAAACTTTTTGCAGAACTACGAAACGGCGTTCGTCATCGTCAGCCACGACCGTTATTTTCTCGACCGGACGTGCCGCCGCATCATCGAAATTGACAAAGGAAAAGCCGTTACTTACAAAGGAAACTATTCTCAATTTTTAGTCGAACGCGCTGAACGGCGCGAACAGCAGCAGCGCGAATTTGAAAATCAGCAATCTTTTATCGCCAAAAACGAAGATTTCGTGCGCCGCAACCTCGCCGGACAAAAGACGAAACTCGCAAAATCGCGCCGCAATATGCTCGAAAGGCTCGAAAGAGTCGAAGCCGTTTCGGTCGAAAAATCGAGCGGCAATTTCAATCTGAAAAAAGTCGAACGCGCCGGACTGAATGTTTTGACGGCGGAAGATTTAGCCATCGGTTACGGCGTAAAAGTTCTGGCTAAAGACATCAACTTCACTTTGAATCGCGGCGAATGTCTCGGAATTATCGGCGGCAACGGCACGGGCAAAACGACTTTTCTGAAAACGATTCTCGGCAAATTGCGCGAACTCGACGGGAAATTAAATTGGGGAACAAAAACCAACATCGGTTATTACGCACAGAATCTCGAAGATTTAGACGCGCGTAACGAAATCGTCCAGGAGTTGCGGCGAGTCGCGCCGAACGCCGACAACGGCGAACTGCGCGGATTTTTAGCGAGATTTTTGTTCACCGGCGAAGAGATTTTCAAAAAAGTCGCCGATCTGTCGGGCGGCGAAAAAGGCAGGCTCGCGCTGGCGAAATTGATTTATTCGGGTGTCAATGTGCTGGTTTTAGACGAACCGACCAACCATCTCGACATTCCTTCGCGGGAAGCTCTCGAAAGTGCGCTTGAAAATTATCCGGGAACGATTCTCGCCGTCAGCCACGACCGCTTTTTTCTCGATCAGATTTCCACGCAGATTTTTTCGTTCGAGGAAAACGGAGCGACCGAAGTTTTCGACGGCAACTATTCGGAGTTTCACGATTGGAAAGAAGCTCAGGGTTCGAGGTTCAAAACTCTAAATTCAAAGTCTGAGTCGTCGAACGGAACGGCGAACGAATCAGTGAATGATAGTCCGCACTCGCTGCCGTCAAAAAATCAACTCCAAAAAATCGAACAGCGAATCAAGGAAATTGAAAAGCAGATTCCGCAGCTAGAGGAAAAATCCGCGCAGCTTACTACGCAGATGAATCAGCCGAAACTCGCCGCCGATCACGCGAAACTGCAAATTGTTTCCGCCGAATATCAAGCGAACGAGCGGAAAACGCAAAATCTTTACAAAGAATGGGAAGATTTGCTTGAACAAATGAACGCTTGAAAATTTTATGTTAGCCGGACGAGAAATTAACCACGAAATAACACGAAACACCACGAAAAGAACTCAAAATAAATTTTATTTTGAGTTCTGCTTCGTGGCTTTTGGTGTTATTTCGCGGTTCAATTTTCCGTTTCATCGTTTATCTAAACTCGGATGAATTTAGAAAAAATTTAGCCTTCGATGCGGTAGTTCGGCGATTCTTTGGTGATAATCACATCGTGAACGTGCGATTCACGCAAGCCTGCCGACGTAATGCGGATAAATTTTGCGTTGGTCTGCAATTCGCCAATTGATTGACAGCCCGTGTAGCCCATCCCGGAACGCAAGCCGCCGACCAGTTGCGTGACCATTTCCGCCAAAGTTCCTTTGTAGGCGACGCGCCCTTCGATGCCTTCGGGAACATACTTTGAATCGGAAACCGTGCCTTCCTGTCAGTATCTGTCCGACGAACCTTTTTTCATCGCGCCGATTGAACCCATTCCGCGATACGTTTTAAATGTTCGACCTTGAAACAAAATCGTCTCGCCCGGTGCTTCTTCGGTTCCGGCGAACAGAGAGCCGATCATCACCGAATCTGCGCCCGCCGCAATCGCTTTGGCAACATCGCCGGAAAATTTCACGCCGCCGTCGGCAATCACCGGCACACCCGAACTTTTCGCCGCATTGACGCATTCGATAATCGCCGTAATCTGCGGAACGCCCGCGCCGGTGACGACGCGAGTCGTGCAGATGCTTCCCGGACCGATTCCAACCTTGACCGCATCAACGCCAACATCAATCAAGACTTTCGTGGCTTCGGCAGTGGCGATGTTGCCGGCGATGATTTCGGTGTCGGAAAATTTGCGTTTGAGTTGCTTGACGGCTTCGATGACACGCGACGAATGTCCGTGCGCGGTGTCCACAACGATGGCATCGGCGCGGCAATTTATTAATTCGGCGGCGCGTTCGAGGAAATCGCCGGTCGCGCCGATTGCCGCCGCAACGCGCAATCTGCCTAATTCGTCTTTCGCCGCGTTCGGGTAGCGAATCGCTTTTTGAATGTCTTTGACCGTAATCAAACCTTTTAAAAGTCCGGCATCGTCCACGACCAGCAGTTTCTCGATGCGGTGTTTTTGCAGTTTAACTTTGGCTTCGCCGAGCGTCGTGCCGACCGGCACGGTTACTAACGGCTGTTTGGTCATCACCTCGGAGACGGGAATTTCAAAACGAGTTTCAAAGCGCAAATCGCGGTTCGTGATAATTCCGACGAGCAGATTGTTTTCGTCCACGACCGGCACACCGCTGATTTTGAAGCGTTCCATCAATTTTAACGCTTCGGAGACGAGCGCGTTATCCCGAATCGTCACCGGATCAACGATCATCCCCGATTCCGAGCGTTTTACTTTATCAACTTCTTCCGCCTGCTGCCGGATGGAAAAGTTTTTGTGTATTACGCCGATGCCGCCCTGCTGCGCGATGGCGATGGCTAAACCGGCTTCCGTCACCGTATCCATCGCCGACGAGCAGAGCGGAATGTTCAGGCGAATGTTGCGCGAAAACTGCGTCGAGGTGTCGGTGTCGCCCGGTAAAATTTTTGAATAAGCGGGAACCAACAAAACGTCGTCGAAGGTCAAACCTTCTTTAATTTCTTCTAGTAACATATAAATTTATACAAAAAAGCCCGCACTTTTCTCGGCGGGCGCATATTTATCCTTGATAATCGGATATAAATTTCAACTTGTAAAAAAGCCGCATAATTTTATCTGGGCGATGCGGTCGAACCGGAGCTAATCTGCCCGCTTTCCCAAATTTGCTTCAAATTCTCATTATTAATCTGAAAATCAATCGCGTTGCGGTTCGGATTTTCGGTCGGCAATTTGATTATTTTGCCGTTGATAGTCAGTTCCACATTGTCCGCCTGGGCTTTGGCGTAACTCAAACGTAAATTCTGTTTCGGCTCTAAAATGCGCGCCGCTTCAGGTGTCACATCGCCGCTCAAGCGTTTGCCGTCAGTCGTCGAAGTCAGCGAAACCGGCAACCTCAAAGCCTTGAATTCGACTTTCAAATTAGCCATTGTCGGCGCGGTCGAAGTCGGTGCCGTGTTCGTATTGGCTAAATTTATATTCGCCGTGATGTTCGCATTCGCGTTTGAATTAACCGCCGTATTCGCTGTCGGCGACGAATCTTTTTGTAGGTAACTGACCAGAGCTAACACGCCCGCCGTCATTAAGCCTAAAATGATAACGGCAAAAATAATCGTCGGCAGATTGGACGATGAACCGCGATCATCGGTTAAAACTTCGGGACGGTAAGTTTTCGAGTCGTCAACGATTTGGTTGTCCTGATTGGCGACCAGCAGCGCGTAATCCTGCAAGGCTTCCTGTTCGTCAACGCCGACCGTTTTGGCAAACGATTTGACAAAGCCTTTGTTGAAAATTCCGCCGGGCAGCGTCCGGTAATCGTCGTTCTCGATGGCTGCCAGATAGAGCGCGGAAATGCGCGTTTGTTCAGCGATTTCGCTAATCGTCAGACCGCGCTCGTCACGAGCCTGTCGCAGTTTTTCACCGAGTGTTGATGACATTTTTATGATTTTTAATCGCCTGAAAAATTTATAAATCCAAAACCGTCTTAAAGATGAAATATATCTTTGTTAAAGAGTTAATGTCAATCGTTTCGGTTGGTTTTGTCGGTTTTGCCCGCTTGATTATTGCCTTCGGCGCGTGATACGTTTAGCCTTTATTTTATCTCGGATTAATTTATCGAACAACTTAAAAAGCGAGGAACAAAAAATGAGTTTGGAAGCACTTGGAATGGTCGAAACCAAAGGTTTTATCGGCGCGGTCGAAGCGGCGGACGCGATGGTCAAGGCGGCGAACGTCCAGCTAATCGGCAAAGAATATATCGGCGCGGGTTATGTAACGATTTTCGTGCGCGGCGATGTCGGCGCGGTCAAAGCAGCGACTGACGCGGGCGCGGCGGCGGCGCGGCGGGTCGGCGAATTGATTTCGGTTCACGTTATCCCTCGTCCGCACGGCGAAGTCGAGCGAGTCCTGCCGAAAGGTGTCGGTTACAGCCCCGACGAAAAAGTCCTGCAAGGCGGCGGTCGCGGACAACTCGGCGCGGGCGACGCGGGCAGTGAAATTTCATTGAACGAACGAAATAAATCGAGAACCAAATAATTTCAAATTACGAATTTCAAATTACGAATTACGAATGTCGGATTTCTTCTTCAATTCGTAATTCGTAATTTGAAATTCGTAATTACAAAGAGATGTCGGAAGACAAAAGTTCAATTTCGCAGCAGGAAGCGAGCGATGCGGTGGAAGCCGCGCATCTGGCTTTTCAAGCGGTGGCGAAATTTGACCAGGCGAAAATTGACCGAATTTGCGAAGCGATGGCGCAGGTTGCGCTGCGTGCCGCGCTGCGTCTCGGCGCGATGGCGTGCGACGAAACCGGATTCGGCAAACCCGAAGACAAACAGGAAAAAAACCGTTTCGCGGCGGAAGATGTTTGGAATTATTTCAAGAATCTGAAAACCGTCGGCGTGATTCGAGAAACCGCCAGCATCGTCGAAATCGCTTCCCCGCGCGGCGTGGTGGCGGCAATTATTCCTTCGACCAATCCGACTTCGACCGCGATTTTTAAAATAATTATCGCCATTAAATCCAGAAATACGATTGTGCTGTCGCCGCATCCGTCGGCGGCGCGTTCGATTGCGGAAACTGCCCGCGTGATGCGCGAAGTCGCCGTCCGCGAAGGTTTGCCGCCTGCTGCCATCGGCGTTTTGTCGAATCCGACCATCGAAGGCACGGAAACTTTGATGCGTCACAAACGCACCGCTGTTATTCTGGCGACCGGCGGCATCGGCTTGGTGCGTGCGGCGTATTCTTCGGGCAAACCGGCGTTCGGTGTCGGACCGGGAAATGTGCCGGTTTTTATCGAAAAATCGGCAAATGTCGAGAAAGCCGTTTCGGATATTTTAACTTCGACTTGTTTTGACAACGGCACGATCTGCGCTTCGGAGCAATCGGTCGTAGCGGACGCGCCCGTTGCCGCTGAGGTGCGCGAACAATTCAAAGCGCAGGGCGGACATTTTCTCGATCAATCGGAAGCCGCGCAGGTCGGTGCGATTTTGTTGACCGAACAGCGCACTCTGAATCCGAACATCGTCGGTAAATCAGCCGAATATATTGCGAATCTGGCGGGCGTTGCCGTGCCGAACGGAACGCGCTGTTTATTGGCTGATTGCGGCGGAGTCGGGCGCGATTTTCCATGGTCAATCGAAAAACTCTCGCCGACGCTGGCGTTTTTCGTCGCCGACGGAATCGAAGCCGGAGCGCAGCGTTGTTTGGAAATTTTGCAGTTCGGCGGAATGGGACACACGGCGGGAATGCACACCGAATCGCGTGAAGCCGCGATCAAATACGGCGCACAGATGCCCGCGTCGCGTATTATTATCAATTCGCCGACAACGCACGGAGCCATCGGATTTTCAACCGATTTGTCGCCTTCGATGACTTTAGGCTGCGGTTCGTGGGGCGGCAACGTCACCTCCGATAACGTCTCGCCGATTCATTTGATGGATGTCAAGCGCGTGGCTTTTGAAACGCGGTCAGTCCAAAGTTCAAAGTCCAAAGTCCAAAATCCGCCGGAATTTCAAATTTCAAATTTCAAATCTCAAAGCGAAAACCAGCGACCGAAAGCCGAAGACCGAAAAAATATCAAACGCGAAGAAATTTCTGCTTTGGTTGATAAATTTTTGCGAGGCAAAATCACCGCCACGCCGAATCAGGCTGAAAACTCGATTGAAGAGCAGAAACTAAAACCCGAAGATCAGAAACCGAATGCTGATTCTCCCGTTAAAACGATTATCCACGAGTTGAAATCCGAAGGCGCAGCTAACGGCTCAAAGCAGAAAACGGTTGATTTCGTCAGCGAGATTGATGTCAAAAAAGCCATCGCCGACGGCGTGAAAATCTATGTCACGGCGAAGACGATTATTACGCCGTCGGCGCGTGATTTGGGAGCGGAAAGAGAAATTTTTGCCAAAGTTTGAAAGGCTCAAAATCAGATGTTAAAAAAAGTCTCTTTTATTATTTTAGCTTCGCTGCTGCTGGCTGCCGTCGCCGCCGGACAGATTGCCAACGCCGCTAAAGAAACTGTTCCGACTGAGAAATTGCCGCTCAGTTACGGCATCGTAGTTGATAATTCCGGCTCGTATCGGATGATTTTTTCGGAAGTTATCAATTCCGTCAACGAAATTATCGAAGCTCATAACGCCGGTGACGAAGCGTTTTTAGTGCGCTTTATTGACTCGAATAAAATCTCTCTGCTTCAGGATTTCACTCGGTCGAAAGAAGATTTGCGGTCGGCGACCGAAGAAATGTTTATCGAAGGCGGACAGACGGCGATTTTAGACGGCGTTTATTTTTCAGCCAAACATCTGGCGGAGTTTTCGCAGCCGAATCGCCGCCGGGCTTTGATTCTGATTACCGACGGCGAAGATCGAAAAAGCACGGCGAAAATTGAAGATGTTTTGAAGTTTTTAAAAGACGAAAAGATACGAGTTTTCACGCTCGGTTTATCCGACGGAAAAATCTATAAAAACCTGTTGGAGAAACTCGCCAAAGAAACCGGCGGCAAAAGTTTTCCGGTCGAAAAGCGTTCCGAGATTAAAAATATTTTGAAGCAGTTGACGGTCGCCCTGAACGACAAATAATCTCTTTAACAATGGCTGAAACATCAGTTGAAAATCGGGTTTGTCAGGTTTGCGGAGCCGACGTGCGTCCGAACACGCTCTTTTGCTACAACTGCGGCGAATCGCTCGCCCCTAAACTTTCCACCGGCGCAAAAGATGAGAAAAATGTCAGCAATGCCTGGTTTCGTGAAAATATCTCCGAAGAGAAAAACGGCGATAAAACGATAGAAAGCACGTCGGCGGCGATTGCCGAAGCGACCGACCGACCGATTCCGAAACCGACGCTGACCGAAGAGCCGAAACTGAAATCAGCCGCCGCGATGCGCCGCCAATCAAAAGCGTATCAGCCGAAAAAAGTTGAAATTATCTGGGAAGAATACGACGCGCCGAACGGCTGGTTTATCCTGGCGGCGATCTTCATTACACTCTTTGTCGTCGGGATTTTGTTTTTGGCAATTTATCTAAAGTGATGAAACCATCCGATAAAACTCATATTACCGAACGCAGCGCGGTGGCGATATTGATGTCGTGGACGCGCGAAATTATCGAAAAACACCATCTCGATTTGGGTTTGCCGATGGTCGAAACTTCCGGCAAAGACAACAAATTTCCCGATATGGAAATCTACGCTTCGCGCCGGAGCGAGGACTGTTTGTGTTTGTTTGAAGCGAAACGTCCGAATTTCGACGTTTTCGACCGCGAAGAAGAACTCAAAGAACCGGCGCGACAGAAAGCGACGAAACGCAACGCCAAGTATTTCGTGCTGCTCAATTTTCGCAAACTCGTCTGGTTCGACACGGCGAAAGTCAATCAAATGCTGCCCGAAGAACAGCAGATTATCCAAACCTACACGCTTTCGGATTTGACGACGCTCGACGAATTGGAGACGACGCGCAATCAAACGCGCATCAAGAAAAATCTCGAAGAATTTCTCATCAAACTTTACAACGTCCACACGGGCAAGGAAGCCGAGCCGCAGATTCCGGTTGACGAACTTTTAATCAACAAACTGCAAGAGAAAATCAATCTGCTGACGCATTATTACAGCCAGATTATTGAAGACAAATGCGCGGAAGATACGGAATTTCTCAAGCGTCTGGCGAAATGGTTTTTTGACCAAAGCTGGAATTTCGCGGGCGGTTTCGATGATTTTGAAAAAGCGGCGCGGCAGGCTTCTTATTTGCTCGTCAGCAAAATTCTTTTCTACGACACGCTGCAAAATAAACGCCCGAACGACCTCGACCGATTGGAGATTCCGAAAAGTTTGACGAAGGGCGCGAAATTGCAGCAGCAGTTGCAGGGATATTTTAACGACGCGCTCAAAATTGATTACGAAGGCGTTTTCAGTGTTGATTTTGTTGACGAACTGGCGTTTCCCGATTCAAAGGAAGTCATCGAAGAAATTAAAAAACTCGTCGCGCTG
The DNA here is from genome assembly GCA_026785925.1 of Pyrinomonadaceae bacterium. Classification (GTDB taxonomy): domain Bacteria; phylum Acidobacteriota; class Blastocatellia; order Pyrinomonadales; family Pyrinomonadaceae. The sequence goes on along the minus strand of JAJAZE010000262.1, from coordinate 2,042 downwards.
CTTGACCGATACAACCTCGCCGAACTCGGTTTCGATATTATCGGCAGAATTTTTGAACGCTTGATTCCGTCGGAAGAACGACATAATTTCGGGCAGTATTTTACGAGCGCGGATGTTGTGGATTTGATTTTGAAATTTTGTCTGAAACACGAAAACGACCTGACGCTTGACCCTTCGTGCGGCGCGGGAACTTTTCTCGTTCGCGCTTATCAGCACAAAAAGCTGATGAACAAACGCCAGACTCACGAACAGATTTTGGATACGATTTGGGGCAACGACATCGCCAAATTTCCGGCGAGTCTTTCGATTATCAATCTTGCCATCAACGATTTAGCGGTTGACCGAAATTATCCGAACATTATCCGCGAAGATTTTTTTAACATCAAAGTCGGCAGCGATGGCATTGATTTGGAAGCGTGGCGCAACAGCGTCGCGCTGACTTTGAGCGGACAGGAACGCAATCTGGTTTATCCGAAACAGTTCGATGTGATTGTCGGAAATCCGCCTTACACACGGCAGGAAGAAATCGCCGAACTCGCGCCCGAAGATGTCGAATATAAGGAAAATCTGATTGAAAGCGCGGTCAAAGTCGGCGGCGTAAAGATTGCCGATTTGAGCAAACGCGCCGGAATTCACGCTTTCTTTTTCGTTCACGGCACGAAGTTTTTGAAAGAAGGCGGCAGATTCGGCTTTATCGTTTCAAACAGTTGGCTCGATACGGATTATGGGCGCGGTTTGCAGGAATTTTTTCTCAAGAATTATAAAATCGTCGCCATCGTCGAATCGAAAATCGAGCGTTGGTTTGCCGAAGCCGATGTCAATACCTGCATCGTCATTCTGGAAAAATGTTCCGACCAAACGGAACGCGACCGAAATCCGGCGCGGTTTGTTTATCTGAAAAAGAAACTGCGCGAATTTATTCCGCCGACTTCCGACCAAAAAGACGAAGAAATTAAACGGCAAGAAGCGATTGAAAGTTTGTGCGACACAATTTTGACGCATCGCAAAATCTACGAAAACGACGATTTCCGCATTTATCCAATTTTGCAGAGTGAACTTTACGAAGAAGGTTTCGACGCGGAAGAAAAAAATACATCGGCGCGAAATGGGGCAAATATCTGCGTGCGCCCGACATTTTCTTTGAGATTTTAGAGAAATATAAAGATAAATTTGTCGAGTTAAAAAGTGTCGCCAAAATTCAACGCGGATTTACAACCGGCGCGAACGATTTCTTTTATTTCACAGAAAAGGAAATTCAGAAAAAAGGGATCGAAAAAGAGTTCTGGATGCACAAAGACGAAAAAGGTAAATGGCAGCCAAACTATTTGTTCAAGTCGCCGCGAGAATGTAAAACCATAACGATAAAACCGGAAGAATTAGAAAACAGAGTTTTAATCGTTCGCAAAGACAGAGAAAAGCTAAAAGATAAAAAGATTCTGACGCACATTGAAAAAAGCGAAAAGGTTGGATTGAACAAAAGACCGACTTTGAAAGCCAGAGAAAATTGGTTTAACTTAGGCGAAAGAAAGTTTGGTGATGCGGCTTGGATTTACGTTATCAACGACAGATACATCACTTTTGAAAATAAAGAGCCGAAGGTTTACTTGGATTGTGAACTTTTCGACATCTATTTCAATGACAAAGCGACAAGTCGCGGATACTTGGCTTATTTAAATTCTTCGATAATCGCTTTGTTTTCTGAAATTGGCGGACGAACAGGTTTAGGACAAGGCGCATTGAAAACACAGGTTTATGAAGTTCAAAAATTTTTTGTTCCAAAACCGGAATTATTAAGCGAAGAAAAATTGAAGAGTCTTGAAAACGCATTAGATAAAATGTTGACAAGACAAATTGGCTCAATCTTGGAAGAACTCGGCGCGAATTTGCCCGAAGAAGTTTCATTTGAAAAAGTCAAAGCCGACCGTTTGGAGTTGGATAAAATCGTTTTGCGCGATATTCTAGGGCTGAACGAAACCGAGCATTTGGAAGTTTATCGGGCGGTGGTGGATTTGGTGAAATCGCGGCTTGAAAAAGCGAAAAGC
>JAJAZE010000261.1 GCA_026785925.1 Pyrinomonadaceae bacterium | reverse complement strand
GTCAACGCCAGCGGTTCGCTCGATGCGGCTTTTACCGCCGGAACTAACGGAATCGTTCATTCTCTAGCCTCGCAGCCGGACGGCAAAATTTTGGTTGGCGGAACATTTTTAGATTTCAACGGCGCGGAAAAATCGAGTCTCGTCAAACTACAAAATTCGGCAATTCGCCGACCGACACTTTTTGACTTTGACGGCGACGGCAAATCAGATGTTTCCGTGTTTCGTCCAACGAGCGGCATCTGGTATCTGCTGCAATCGCAAAGCGGTTTTACCGGCGTGCAGTTCGGCAATCCGACCGATAAAATCGTGCCAGCCGATTATGACGGCGACGGCAAAACCGATGTCGCCGTTTATCGCGGCGGAACGTGGTATTTGCAGCGCAGCCAACTCGGTTTTACCGGCATCTCGTTCGGGGCGGCGGACGATATTCCTGCTCCGGCAGATTACGACGGCGACGGCAAAGCCGATCTCGCGGTTTTTCGACCGTCGAACGGAACCTGGTATTTATTGCAAAGCACACTCGGTTTTACCGGCATTCAATTCGGTCAAACCGGCGACCAACCCGTCGCGGCGGATTATGACGGCGACGGCAAAACTGATCTTGCGGTCAACCGGAACGGCGTTTGGTATATTCAGCGCAGCCAACTCGGTTTCACCGGAATCGCTTTCGGCGCGGCGGACGATAAACTCGTTCCCGCCGATTATGACGGCGACGGCAAAGCTGATGTGGCGGTTTTCCGACCGAGCAGCGGAGTCTGGTATCTACAGCAAAGCCAAGCCGGATTTACAGGAATCGCCTTCGGATTGGGAACCGACGTGCCGACCGCCGCCGATTACGACGGCGACGGCAAAACTGATATAGCAGTGTTTAGAAACGGCATCTGGTATTTGAATCGAAGCCAAGCCGGATTTGTGGGAATCAACTTCGGTTCGGCAGGTGACACACCCATTCCTAATTCTTTTGTGCCGTGAACTCTACGAAGCTGCGTTCATCGGCGCAAAAGAATTTACCTTTATTGCCGTCGAACAAAAATGTTTCAGTCGCATCTGCTATCTGCGACGGCGCGACCGGAATTGCAATCTGACAAACCTGGACAATTTCACCGCGAAGTTTCTGATTTTTTCGGAGACTTTGCGGTGTTTTTATTTCAAAGATTGCAAGACTTCACGACCGACGCTTCCGCGATCTACTTTTCATTCGCATCAACTTTTTGATTGCGGTTTTTTATTGTTAATTGCCGCTGATTCGAGAGCTAAAAAAAACTCGAAAAAATGGTCATTTTTTTTCGAGTTTTCCGGTATGTAATATCAGGCAGATAAAATACAAATTATTTTTAAGGACATTTTCAACGATAAAAGAAGGGTCAATAAAATAGGGGAATAAGTATTTGCCAGTGAAACCAGAAGCTAGTCCGTATCGCTGTTGACAGGCTTTATGCTTTGGAGTTATGATTCGAGCTATCCCAAGATTAAAAAGACCTGGTGCTTTGAAAAGATCGCCAGCAATTTTGCGCCCGCTCAGATCGAACGAAGGCTTTCAAAAACCGATTCAGCCGCTGCACTTATGATTTTTAGATTTTTTTTGCCGGTGTTTGTTGAATCTCATCATTGCGGTCAAAAATTCTTGAAAATAATTTGACCTTCTTTTCGGACTTTTGACGCATTAGATAAGTGAGAAGAAAATTTCGCCCAGCGATTACGACGGCGACGGGAAGGCGGATGTCGCGGTGTTTAGACAAGGCACGTGGTATCTGAACCGAACGACTGCCGAATTTACCGGCATCGGGTTTGGTGCATCAACCGATTTGCCGATTCTCAATGCTTTTGTCCGCTGAGTTTTGCCGAATCTCGCGTTCACATCGGCGGTGTGTCTGATGCTAAAAGAAGACACCCCGCCAGCGTCGTTTGCCGCTCGTTAAATTTATATTTTGCATCGTTATTTAGATCGAAAAGTTTGTGTTCATATCGGACAATACCTTTTTGAATTCAGGTTTGACGAATGAACAATTACAGGTATATAGTGTGTGCCATTCTAATACCCCAATAGATTGAAGCTTTTTGAGACCCAAAGTTTTATTCTTTGAAACACGCAGGTCAAAACCTTGCAATTTCATTGCAAGAATTTATTGCGCTTTATTATTCTTTGTCTGAAACGCATCATCAAGCGAATTTATTCGCGTTCCATTTTCAAATCTCTACACCTGCTGGTGCAGAGAACATTTAGTTAGTTTTACGAGGAGTAAATTATGAAAAAAATTCTGATTGCTGGCGCGATTTTACTATCAATCGCCGTATTTGCTTTAACCGTATTTTATCCGTCTTCCAACACGCTGGCAGATAAAGATTATCCATATGAAGGCAACGAACCGGATATGCCGGCATTTTTGAAAACCGACATCAGCAAAAAAGACTTTATGACTCTGCGGGCGGAATATGTCGGACTGAAACGCGGCTACAATAAAGACGAACCGGCTGACCCGCAAATGCGTCAAACGGCAATTGCGGAAATGGAACGACAGCAGGATGTTTTGGCGAAGATGCCCGAATCAACCGAAAAAAATGCTTTGCTGGCGGCTTGGAATCCAATCGGTCCCGCGCCGATTCCCAACGGTCAAACAACGGGAATTTCAACGCCGGTCAGCGGGCGCACCATCGCCATCGCCGTGCATCCGACCAATCCGAATATCGTTTATGTCGGGACGGCGCAGGGCGGTTTGTATCGCACGACCGACGGCGGAACGAATTGGATTCCGCTGATGGACAACGCGCTCAGTCTGGCAATCGGCGCGGTGACAATCGCGCCGTCGCAGCCCGAAACGATTTACGTCGGCACGGGCGAGCCTAATTTCTCCAACGACAGCTTTTTCGGCGTGGGAATTTATCGAATAGATAACGCGAGTTCCGCGTCGCCGACCGTTACCGGACCTTTAAATAGAAATGCGGCGAACGCCGATGTTTTTACCGGAGCCTCCATCAGTAAAATTGTCGTGTCGCCGACCGACCCGGCAACCATTTTCGCCACGACATCGTTCGGTCTGGGCGGGATCGGTTCGAGTTTTCCGACTTCAATTCCGAGTCTGGGGCTTTTCAGATCAACCAACGCGACTGCCACTGCGCCCACGTTTGCGAGAATGACAATTCCCGGAACTGCCAATTTTCTAAATTTTACCGATGTCGTGATGGAGCCGGGCAATGCCAACCGTTTGGTGATGGCGACGGGCGACCCTTTCGGCGTCGGCGGCAACGGAATTTATCTGACGACCAATGCGCTGGCAGCGACTCCGACTTTTACGCTCTCTCAATCGCTTGCCACCAGCGACCGCACCGAACTGGCAATCAGCAAAGTCGGTGCGACCGTTACGGTTTATGCGGCTTCCGGGTTTAACGGCGGGACGGTTTTACGCTCGATTGACGGCGGGGCGAGCTTTACCCAAACAATTGACAACAATTTTTGCGGCGGACAGTGTTTTTACGATGTCGCCATCGCCGTTGACCCGACCAACGCGAATAATGTTTTTCTCGGCGGCGACCCGAGTCTGATATTCGCCAGTTCAACCAACGGCGGAACTTCTTTTACAAGAAGCGAGCAGGGCTTGCACGCCGATTCACACGCCATCACCGTCGCGCCGTCGCTGCCGACAACCGTTTACTTCGGCTCGGACGGCGGCATCTATAAATCAATCAACAGCGGCGCGAATTGGACGGTTCTGAATAACACGCAGTTTAGCGCGACGCAATTTATGAGCATTGCCGTCCATCCGACCGACCCGAACTTTACCATCGGCGGAACGCAGGACAACGGCACGAACTTTTACCGCCCGAACGCGACCTGGAACCGCGCCGATTTCGGCGACGGCGGTTACGCGCTGATTGACCAGAACGCCGCCGATACGACTAATGTGCGGATGTATCACACTTATTTCAACAACGGCGGTCTGCAAGGTTATTCGACGGTTTCTACTACTGCGTCCGCGTCGGACGGCAACTGGACTTTTCGCGGCTGTCAGGGAGCCGGAACGACAACCAACGGGATTACTTGCGGCGGCGCGGTTCTTTTCTACGCGCCTTTGGAACAAGGTCCCGGCAATCCGAATTCAATCTATTACGGAACCGACCGGCTTTATCGCTCGACCGACGCAGGTTTGACTCACACGGTAGTCAGTCAAAACCCGATTACGTCGAGCGTTCCGATTAGTGCCATCGGCATTTCGCCGCAAAACGATAATGTCCGAATCGTCGGGCAGTCCAACGGCGGAATCTGGGGAACGACGACGGGTTCGACGACTTTAACCAATCTCGACGCGGGCAATGCTGTGCCGAACCAATTCGTCGCCCGCGCCGTCATTGACCCGAATAACGTCAACACCGCTTACGTCTCGCTTGCGGGTTTCGGCGTAGCGGGCGTTTGGAGAACGACCAATTTGAACAGCGGTTCTCCGACTTGGAGCAACATCTCCGGCAGCGGCGGCACGGCTTTGCCGCAAGTTCCGGTCAGTGCCTTTTTGGTTGACCCGACTAATTCCAATACTCTGTATGCCGGAACCGACATCGGAGTTTATAGTTCGAGCGACGGCGGAGCCAGTTGGACACCTTTTGGCACGGGTCTGCCGCGGGTGGCGGTGTTCGATATGGCGATTACCGCCAATCGGACGCTGCGAATTGCCACGCACGGACGCGGTATGTGGGAAATGAGTTTGAACACCGCGCCTTGTGTTTATGCAATCAGTCCGACCAGTCAAAGTTTCCCGGCAGCCGGCGGCAATGGCAGCTTTCAGGTAACGACGACCAGCGGCTGTGCGTGGACTGCCGCTTCCAATTCGTTTGCCGATGCAGCGGCGGTGGTTAAGACGGAAAACTTAAACGATGCGGTTAATGCTCCGACCGCCGTTTTTCCCGGCACGGGAGTCGGAGCAATTCCCGACAACGCGCCGAATGCGGGTTTGGTCGTCAGTTTCCCCGTCAGCGGTGTATCGGGCAGCCCGACGACCGTTTCGGTTAATATGACTTTGACGCATACCTGGGTCGGCGATTTGATCGTCACTTTAACCGCGCCCGGCGGTTCGCCGTCAATCCCGATTTACAGCCGCGTCGGTTCAACCACCGCGACCGGTTTCGGTGATTCATCGAATTTAGGCGGCACTTATACGTTTAATGATGCGGCGACCGGCAATTTTTGGACGGAAGCGGCAGTCGGCGGAGATGACTACATTCTGACTCCCGGCAGTTATCGCACGTCCGCCCCGCTAACGGGCGCACCGACCAATCTGACGGCGACGTTTAGCGGATTGACGGCGGCGCAGGCAAACGGCACGTGGACATTGACTTTTACTGATAATGCCGGTGGTGACCTCGGAACGGTAACGGCGGCTAATTTAGAGATTCTGCCCACCGGCGGC
>JAJAZE010000260.1 GCA_026785925.1 Pyrinomonadaceae bacterium | reverse complement strand
TCTCCGGGTCGAGATTTTTTTCCAAATCGTGTTTGATGGCATCCAGAATGCCGTTGATAAACTGCGTGGCTTCAAAAGTGGAAAAGCGGCGGGCGATTTCCAACGCTTCGTTGATAACGACGGTGTGCGGCGTGTCGGTGAACAGAAATTCATAAACCGCCAAACGCAAAACATTGCGGTCAACAATCGCCATTCGCTCAATGCGCCAGTGTTCGGCGCGGGTGCGAATCGTCGCGTCGGTCTTTTCAATCTCGCGCAGAGTCCCGACGGCTAATTGAACGGAGAAATCGCGCGTCGCCGCATCCGTCGTCGGTTCGCCGAGTTCGTTCCAATAATTAGCTGTCAAAACGCCTGGCAGCGTTTTAGCAGCATCGGCTGCAAATAACATTTGCAAAGCGCATTCACGCGCTTTACGTCTGGTTCCCATAATACTTACTCGACTGCTTTAGACGACGTGCGGAAAAACTTTTTCCCGCTTGCCGTGTTCGCCGCCGTCCATTGTCCGATACAAATTTACCAATTCGACCGCCGCCATCGCCGCTTCAAAACCTTTATTGCCGGCTTTGACACCGGCGCGATTAATCGCCTGCTCCAGCGTGTCGGTCGTCACGACGGCGAAAAGAACCGGAATGCCGGTTTGCAGCGACGCATTCGTGACACCTTTGGCGGCTTCACCCGCGACAAAATCGAAATGCGGAGTTTCGCCGCGAATGACGACTCCGATACAAATTACCGCGTCAAATTTTCCGCTCTGCGCGACTCTCTGCGCCGCCAGCGGAATCTCGAACGCGCCCGGAATTTTGAAGATTTCCACCGCGTTTTCGTCCGCGCCGAGCCGTTCTAGAGCGTCAATCGCGCCTTCGGTCAGCTTCGATGTCAAAAAATCATTCCACCGTGCCGCGACAATCGCAAAGCGAAATCCGGCGGCGGTCAACAGTCCCTGATGAACTTTTGGTTGCAAAATTTTCTCCTTCAATTGCGGCGTAACGGTCATTGGTCATTATAAACGCCGCGTCGTTTGGTGACAAGGGAAAAACAGTCACAGTCGGCGGCAACGCGGAAAAGTCGGCAGTCGGCAGTGGCAGGCTGCAGTCGGTCGGGAAGGGGATTGCCGCCTGTTACTGCCGCCTGCTACTGCCGACCGCTACTGCCGCCTGCTACTGCCGACCACCGACTTCTCCTCCGCGCTGCTGCAAAATTTCCATCAGCGAAATCTCGCGCCGCACGATTAAAATCATTCCGACCGCCGTCCAGAATAAAATTCTGCCTTTGCGGATAATCGCCAAAGTTACGCCGACACCAGCGCCGAGCGCGAGCGTTTCGGCGACGAACTGCGCTCCGGCTTCGTCAACGCCGACTAAAAAAGGCACGAGTTTAAAGACAATCGTAATCAGGCGGCTGACCGATTCGAGCAGGAACGCGCTGTTCAAGGTCGGAACGGCTTCGCTGAGACGACTCAGAACGAAAAAAACTTCCAGCACTCCGAGCGAGTGAAAAACTATTTGAATGAGAAAAATCGGCAGAAAGCGGCGCGGATAAGTTCGGTAGAATCCGAAAATTAAATTTTCAAAGCGGCGGGCTTGCGAGCGTCCGTTTTCTAAAATTCCGCGTCCGATGTGTCGGTTGTAAAGCCATTCGCAGAACGAACTAATCAGATGCCAACTGCGAACGATTGCCAGCAGCGCGAAAACAATCAGCGCGAAAATTACCCCAATCAAAACGTCAATCGTGATAATCCAACTTTCCTCAAGCTCGAAATTTCGCAGAAAGGCAATCGCCCCGAAGATGATAAAAAGTCCCGTGACCAGCGAGTAAAAAAGATTTTCGGTCGCCACCGAAGCCAGTCCGACGACCATCGGAACGCGGCTGCGGACAGCGACGGCTTTCGACGTGCCGCTGATTAAAATGCCCAGAGGAATCAAACTGCTTAACGCTTCGCCGATTATAACGGCGGGCAAAGTGTCGAAAAAACCTAATTTATAAGGTTCGTTGACCGACAGTTTCCAGGACGTGGCGCGGCAGGCGATTCGCAAAAAATAAAGCAGCAGAATCAGCGCGAATCCGCCGAAACCGATGCGCCCGATGCCGCTGAGAATTTCCCGCACACCGACCGCATAAATAAAATAACCAAACAGCGCGATTCCCAAAACGGTCAACACCGCGCCGAAAATTTTCAGGCGTTTGAGATGCTTTATTTTTTTTGAATTTTGAGGGTTAGCGTTCGCGGTCGGGATTTTTGATTCGTGCTTCACTTGCTCTTTGCCTTTTGCGTCTCGTGTTTATTATGATGATGTTAAAACATTAACTTTTAATTACAAAACTAAAGGAATTTTTAATATGAATGCAGCGGCTTTAGAACGCGAACAAATCAGTCAGGCTTTGACCACACTTTCCGAAGAAGAAGAACTTTTCCGCGCGTCCGTGCGCGAATTTGCGATGGGCGAAGTGCGCCCGCGCGTCGAGAAGATGGAACACGAAGCGAAGTTAGACAAAGATTTGATTAAGCAGTGTTTCGATTTGGGTCTGATGGCGATTGAAACGCCGGAAGAATACGGCGGCGCGGGTTCGACGTTTTTCAACGCGATTCTGGCGATTGAAGAATTAGCGCGGGTGGACGCTTCGACTTCGGTTTTCGTGGACGTGCAGAATACTCTGGTAACGAACGCGATTATTCGCTGGGGAAGCAGTGATTTGAAGAGTAAATATCTGCCGCAAATGGCGGAATCGAAAGTCGGCGCGTATGCTCTATCGGAAGCCGGCAGCGGTTCGGACGCTTTCGCGCTCAAAACCAAAGCGGTGGACAAAGGCGATTATTGGGAAATTTCGGGGCAGAAACTCTGGATTACGAACGGCAACGAAGCTGAAATTTTTATCATTTTTGCGACCATTGACGCTGAACAAGGTTATAAAGGAATCACCGCATTTATCGTCGAAAAGAGTTTTGAAGGCTTTTCCGTCGGCAAGAAAGAAGACAAACTCGGCATTCGCGCCAGTTCGACGACCGAATTGATTTTAGATAATTGCCGGGTTCCGAAAGAAAACGTCTTGGGCGAAGTCGGCAAAGGCTACAAAGTTTCCATCGAAACTCTCAACGAAGGCAGAATCGGCATCGGCGCGCAAATGGTCGGCATCGCGCAGGGCGCATTCGACGCAGCTTTAAATTACACGAACGAACGCGAGCAATTCGGCAAAAAAATCAATGATTTCCAAGCCGTTCAGTTCCAACTCGCGGAAATGGCGATTGAACTCGAAGCCGCGCGTTTGATGGTCTACAACGCGGCGCGTTTGAAAGACGCGGGCAAACCGTTTTTGAAAGAAGCGGCGATGGCGAAAGTTTATTCGTCGCGTGTGGCGGAGAAAATCTCGTCCAAAGCCATCGAGCTTTTCGGCGGTTACGGTTACGTCAAAGATTATCCGGTCGAAAAATTCTGGCGCGATTCCAAAATCGGCGCAATTTACGAAGGGACGACCAATATGCAGTTAGCGACGATTGCGAAGTTAATTATGAGCGGGAAATAAGATTTTTTAGCCGTGAATTAGACAAAACCACGAATATCTCATTGCTTCTATTTTGTGTTATTTGGGTAGTTCACGGCTGATTTTATTTGTGGGAAATGACGATAAAAATCAGCGTCGGTAGATTGACACTTTCTCTCATCATATTCTGATTTTAACTTTAATTTGCTAAATCGCCTGACGAAGTTATTTAGAAATAAAACGAACATTTTGCGTCAGGCAAGTTAATAAGCAGCCTCCAACTTCGTCTGGCTCGAACGGACAAAAAAACTCTTACCCTTATAATTAAATTCGACCGCAATGATTGTTTCCTTTTCCGGTTTGATTTCATTTTTCGGACAATCGCGGGCGACCGAATAAATCGAATTTGCTTTAATATTGATTTCGTCTTTATTAAATTGAATTTGCTGCCAAACGCCGCTATTTTTTATCCAAATTCGCTTAATTTCGATGCCTGACGGTAATTTTGAACCGTTCGCAGTTTCGATTGTCACGGGCGCAATCAGCGCACCGGATTTTGAGCAATCGGGTTTTTCGGTCGGTTTGTCACCGCTGACCTGCGGCATCAAATTCAGATAAACATTGCTTTTGACGACGATCTGTTTTCCGCCGATTTTAACTTTTTCCTTTGCCGATTGGTAGCCGTTTTGAGCATTGGCGATAATTCCGAAAAGCAGCAGCATCAAGAATGTAGAAATTGTTTTATGACGCATAATGTTCACCGCCAAAGAGATTCGGTTTTGACCTGAAAAGTTGTCATTTGTTTGTTGAAAAAGTAGCGAAATGTTAATTTGAATTATGCAGAACAGAATCAAAGTTTTCAAACAAATGATTGAAGCAGACGCGGACAACACAATGGTTTTGTTCGGGTTGGCGAACGAATATCAAAAAATCAGCGATTGGCAAAATACGATTGCGACGCTCGAAGAATATCTTTCAAAAGCGGACGACGAAGGCAACGCTTATGGAATGCTGGCAAAGGCTTACGAGCAGACCGGAATGCGCGAAAAGGCTAAGACGATTTATGAAAAAGGCATCGAAGTTTCGATAGCGCACGGGCATCCGACGATGGCGCACGATTATCAAATGACGCTCGATTTGGACTATGCCGATTAGCAAATACGAATTTCAGATTTACGCCGATTATCACCAGTTTTATCTGGAAGATGAAAATTCGCCGCACGAAACCGATAAAGTTTGGGATTTGGAAGGAACGGCGCACAATCGAATGTTAGGTGTTGGCGAAGGCTTAATCGCCGTCGGCACGGCGCGTTATGAAACCGTTCCCGTCAGCGTCGAACTTCACGATTCCGAACCTGTTTTGGAACTCGAAAAATACAGTCGTGTCAACGAATGCAGTTTGCAGGTGAAATCCGACAAAATGATAATTTCCGGTTGCACGGAATATCCGCCGGATGCGGCGCGAATCCCAATCGAACCAGCAACTTATCGCGTTCGCATACTTTACGGCAATCTCGAAACCGTCAAAGACGATTGGGAAGGCGAAGATTTCTACGTTTTGCAGATGTGGAAAACGGCGGAAATGCGCGAAATTTCGATTTTGAAGCCCTGAGTCTTTTCGTCTTTAAAAGCGTTTTAAGTTAAGATAATAATTTTCGTTTATAACAAAATTTTATTTAGCAGGAAGTTTTAAGAATGGCAACAGCAACCAAAAAAGCCGGAAATGCGGCGAAAATCAATAATAAAAGCGATAACAAAAGCAATCCTAAAAAGACTCCGACGAAAAAAGTCGAAAGCGTGAAAAGCGTCTCGAAAAAGAGCGCGGAAAAAATCGTCGAACCGGCAAATCGAACGCTCGGCGACGGTTTTAGCGAAGCCGAAACCGTGATTAAAACCGCCAAATCGGTCAAACCTAACCCATCCGTCAAAGCGAAAAAGCCGAACGCAGCCAACGGCAAACAATCCGCTCCGAAAGCAACGAAAAATTACGCCGGTTTGAGCGCGGAAACGCTTGTCAAAATGTATCGCACGATGTATCAATCGCGGCGCGTTGACGATAAAGAAATTCAGCTCAAAGGTCAGAATAAAATCTTTTTCCAAATCTCCGGCGCGGGACACGAAGCGGTTTTAGTCGCGGCGGCACAGGCGATGAAGCCCGCTTACGATTGGTTTTTTCCGTATTATCGTGACCGCGCCCTGATGCTCGGACTCGGAATGACGGCGCAGGAAATGTTGTTTTCGGCAGTCGGCGCGGAAGCCGATCCGAACTCGCACGGGCGGCAGATGCCTTCGCATTGGGGACATAAAGATTTGAATGTGCCGTCGCAAAGTTCCTGCACGGGAACGCAGGCACTCCACGCCGTCGGCGCGGCGGAAGCGTCGTATCGCGCATCTTTGCTGACCGAATTGCAGGACAAAATCACCGGTTTTAGAGGCGATGAAGTCGTTTATATGTCAATCGGCGACGGCACGACTTCGGAAGGCGAAGTTTGGGAAGCGTTAAATACGGCTTGCAATCTGAAATTGCCGGTGATTTTCGTCGTCGAAGATAACGGTTACGCGATTTCCACGCCGGTCGAAGTCGGAACGGCGGGCGGCGACATTTCAAAACTAGTTTCCGGTTTTCCGAATCTTTTAATTCAAAAGTGCGACGGCACGAATCCGATTGAAAGCTACGAAACATTCGTTCGCGCCGTTGAATTTTGCCGGGCGAGAAAAGGCGCGGCATTCGTTCACGCGAAAGTCGTGCGCCCGTATTCGCATTCGCTGTCGGACGACGAAAAACTTTATCGCCCGGCGGAAGAACTTCAAAAAGACGCGGCGATTGATCCGATTAAAACCTTCGCCGAATTTATAATGACCGAGGGAATCGCGTCGTCGGAAGAGTTGGAAAAGCTGCGAAAGGAAGTTGATTTGGAAATCAACGAAGCGGCAGACATCGCTTTGATAACGCCGCAGCCCGCGCCCGAAACCGCGTATCGAAACGTGTTTTCCCCGGACGTTGACCCGACATCGAAAGATTTCGACACCGAAGACGGCGCGGAATTGTCCGGCAACGCGGGAACGATGGTTGACCTGATCAACCGTTGTATGCACGAGGAAATGGAGCGCGACATCTCGATTGTCGTGTTCGGCGAAGATGTTGCCGATGTCTCGCGTGAGGAATATCTGGAAACCGTCAAAGGCAAAGGCGGCGTGTTCAAAGTAACGGCGAATCTGCAAAGAAAGTTCGGTTCGGCGCGGGTTTTTAACTCGCCGCTCGCCGAAGCCAACATCATCGGTCGTGCCGTCGGATTATCTTTGCGCGGCATCAAGCCGGTCGTCGAAATTCAATTTTTCGATTACATTTTCCCGGCGTTTCACCAGATCAGAAACGAAGTCGCCGTCACGCGCTGGCGTTCAGACGGCGACACGAAATGCCCGATGGTGATTCGCGTTCCGGTCGGCGGTTATTTGAAAGGCGGCGCGGTTTATCACTCGCAATCGGGAACGACTTTGTTCGCGCACACGCCCGGTTTGATGATTGTTTATCCGTCAAATGCGCTTGACGCAAACGGACTGCTGCGAACTTCGATTCGCTGCGACGATCCGGTTTTGTTTCTCGAACACAAACATCTTTATCGCCAAGTTTACAACAAATCGCAATATCCGTCGCCGGAATTCTTGATTCCGTTCGGCAAAGCGAAAGTCGTCCGCGAAGGCACGGACATCACCATCGTAACTTACGGCGCACTCGTCCAAAGAAGTTTTGAAGCGGCGAAACGATTGGAAAAACAGGGAATTTCGGTGGAACTGATAGATTTGCGAACGCTCGTTCCCTACGATTGGGAGCGCATCGCCGAATCGGTGAAAAAGACGAACCGCGTGATCGTCGCGCACGAAGACCCGATTTCTTACGGCTACGGCGCGGAAATCGCGGCGCGAATTTCAGATGAACTTTTTGAATATCTGGACGCGCCCGTCCGCCGCGTCGGGGCGATTGATACGTTCGTCGCCTATGCGCCGCAAGTCGAAGATTTCATTCTGCCGCAAATTGATGACGTTGAAAAAGCGGCGGCGGAGTTGATGAAATATTAGAACTTTTAACCGTCCGCTCCGCGAGACATAGAATAAAGATCTATGTCTTCAATGTCTTGCGGAGCGGACGGTTAATTTTTCTGCATTTAGAAAATTGCCGCCGCCACCTGCGCGGCGATTTTTGCGTTGTTTTCGAGCAGCGCGATGTTCGCCGCGAGCGTTTTGCCTGCGCTCATTGAAGACATTTGAGAAAGCAGAAACGGCGTAGTTTCTTTGCCGCTGATATTGTTTTCAGCAGCGAGTTTTAATGCTTCGGCGATGATTTTTTCTAATTCTTCGGCTTCGATTTCAAATTCGGCGGGAACCGGAACGGTTAAAAGAATCGCGCCCGGCAAATTTAATGTATCACGCGCTTTGACGACAGCGGCGACTTCTTCAACCGTTTCAACTTTTTCATCAACCGCCAATCCACTCGTTCGTGAGTAAAATGCGGGAAGTTCGTCGCACTGCCAGCCGAGAACGCACACGCCGTTGGTTTCCAGCCATTCGCGGGTGGCGGGCAAATCGAGAATTATTTTCGCTCCCGAACAAACGATTGTGATCGGCGTGATTGCGAGTTCCGGTAAATCCGCCGAGACATCCGCCGCGAATCCGCGATGCACACCGCCGATGCCGCCGGTGGCGAAGACTTTGATTCCGGCGCGGTGCGCGATAAAAGCCGTCGTCGCAACCGTCGTCGCGCAGTTTAATCGTTTGGCGACGGCAATCGGCAAATCGCGGCGCGAGATTTTGCGGATGTTTTTATCGGCGGCAAGTCTTTCGATTTGATTTTCGTTCAAGCCGACGCAAAATTCACCGTCGAAAACGGCAATCGTCGCGGGAGTCGTGCCGTTGGCGCGGACGATTTTTTCTAATTTAATAGCGGTTTCGAGATTCTGCGGAGACGGCAAACCGTGCGCGATGACGGTTGATTCGAGCGCGACAATGGGCTGCTTATTTTTGAGAGCGGCAGTAACTTCTTCGGCAAATTTCAGTTCCATTTTTTAATGACGAATTTCAAATTACGAATTTTATCGGAAACGGCATTCGTAATTTGAAATTCGTCATTCGTAATTAATTTTTATTTGATCATTTTCCCAATGCGGTCGAGGCGCGGATTCGTGATACAGCCGAACATACTGCCGCCCGACGCGCCGCGATCACACGACCAATAGACGAACATCGCGCGTCCGATGACCAAATCACGATGGACAAAGCCCCAAACCCGACTGTCGCCGCTGTTGTCCCGGTTATCGCCCATCGCAAAATACATATCGTCGGGAATTTTCATCGGTTTTCCCTTCACGCCGAAGTTGAATCCGCGTCCGACATCCTGACCTCGGCGGACTGTTTCGGTGCTTCTTTCCGAATAATAAACGCTGTATTTTTCGTCGGGCTGGAGCGGCGCGGTATCCTTTAAAGGCATTTCGCTTTCCGTTCTTTCGTCTAAGGTGATGTTGACGTGTTCCGGCAGCAGTTCGCCGTTAATGAAAACCTGATTGCCGCGAAATTCGATTGTTTCGCCCGGCAGACCGATTACTCGTTTGACGTAATTTTCTCGATAGGCTTTGACTCCGAGCGCGATGTCTTCACGCGGGTCAACTTTGTTTCCCGGATATTTAAAAACGATGATGTCGCCGCGCTCGATTTCGCGCTGAGGCAGAAATGGAATCGGTTTGCCGCCGGGCGCGAAGATGAATTTGTTGACCAGCAGATAATCGCCGATTAAAATTGTGTTCTGCATCGAACCGGTCGGCACGGTGACGGCTTGCAGCACAAACGTCATTCCGAAAATCGCCATCACCAAAGTGACGACGAACGATTCAAAATATTCGCGGGCGGTGGATTTCGGCGGACCGAGCGGCTTTTTCGTCTCCGCATTTTTCATTTCCTGTTCGTTATTGCTCATAAATATCTCGTCACATTCAAATTCTAAAGGTCTTTTACGTTCTGTCCGCGCCTTTTGTTTAATTCCTTGAGCGCGAGGTTTGCCGCCATCATTTCGGCGGCTTTGATCGAAGTTCCTTTGCCGCTGACTTTGCCGGTTTCCCAGACGGCTTCGACAAAAAACTCCCGCTCGTGCGGCGGACCGTCTATTTTTACGACGTTGTAGCTCGGCGCGGAACGCTTTTCCGCCTGTAGTGTTTCCTGCAAAAGAGTTTTGAAATCAATCGAAGTTTTCGGTGTCGCGTCTCGAAATTCTCCGGCGTAGATTCGATTGACAAAAGCCCGCGCCGAAATATAGCCGGTGTCGAAAAAAATGGCACCGATCACCGCTTCTAAAGTGTCGGCAAGCATCGCCTGTTTGCGCCTGCCGCCGGTTTTTTCCTCGCCGCGCCCGACGCGAATATATTTGCCGAGATTCAGTTCGGAGGCTATTTTCGCCAGCGTTCCGGTGCTGACGAGATGATGTTTCATCAGCGTCAAATCGCCTTCGGAAGATTCGGGATGG
This sequence comes from Pyrinomonadaceae bacterium, assembly GCA_026785925.1. Taxonomy (GTDB): domain Bacteria; phylum Acidobacteriota; class Blastocatellia; order Pyrinomonadales; family Pyrinomonadaceae. The sequence goes on along the minus strand of JAJAZE010000260.1, from coordinate 27,105 downwards.
CGAGTGTAAAGCTGTTCGGCAACCGCCAAGCCAAGCACCGAATCGCCGACAAACTCCAGCGATTCGTTTTGCAGGCGGCGCACTTCCGCGTCTTCGCCGAACGGCATTTGTTCAAAAGCCCACGAACGATGCGTGACCGCGCGTTCGAGCAATGCCGGATTTTGAAATGTGTATCCGAGCCGCCGTTCGAGATTAGCAAGATTGATTGCCATAGAACGCTCATTTTAGAAGTATTAAATCAAAAAAGAAAGCCGGACGCATAAAATCTCGCGTCCGACCTTCAATTTTAATGAAAAACCATTTGTCGTCAAAATTAACGGGTTCCTTTCTTCTTCGGAGCCGGTTTTTTCGTTTTCGTCACTGCCGTCGTGTCGGCGGCGGGTTTGGGTTCCGGCTTCGTCGGAGTCACTGTGCTAACCGGCTTGGTCGGTGTAGTCGCCGGTTTGGTGACCGGCGTGACCGGTTTGGTGTTCGCCGGAGTCGTTTCCGAAGTCGTCGTGGTCGCCGGAGCTTCTTCCTTGACCGGCGTTACGGTTGTTGACGGGTCAGGCAGCGGTTTGCTTTGGACGGTTGCGACAAATTCATCTATACCAGTGGTTTTACCATCATAACGGAAAGCATACAGTTCTTTCAGCGTCGTATAAAGACCGTCCGTATATGGTTTAGTTTGAATTTTGTCCTCTTTAGCTAATTTATAAGCTCTCGCTAAAGCATCAATCGAACGGTCGGCATAACCTTTGGAAAGCGCAAACATCGCCAGTGTTTCTTCCGTATCCTTATTTCCGGCGGCGACAACGGCGGCAGTCCGCGCTTTGTCAATTTTGAGAGCTTCATCCAAATACCACTTACTAATAGTTTGGTAGACGGTCGGGTCGGTTTTGCTGAACGAATTATACTGTGTTGATTTGTAATAATAACCTAACGCTTCCTTTCTCTTATCCGCATTGTCCTTTGCTTGTCGGTAGGTGATATTGCCGATAATGTAATTGAGCGCACCCAGAGCGTAATTTTTTTTGTCCTGAAACTTCTCATTTTTCAAGTTATAGCTCCAGATTCCCCAGCTTTCAGATGTTTTACCGGCTTCGATTTTCTGAATGGCGTTTTTCGCGTAATTGATAGTGTCGGCATTGTATGTGTCCACCGGCGGAGTGGCAACCGCCTGATTAAATCCGGCGGTCGTCAACGTGATGGCGACATCCAAAGCCAGAGCGGAAAAATCGGCTTCTCTATTGAGAATCTCTTTTCCGCTCACAAAAACTTCGGGAACATTTTTAGCTTTGGCAGCCACGTCAATGCGGCTGATTAAGGCTTTGTCGCCCGCACCTTTTTCAGCTTTCAGCACAAATGCTTCGCGCTCGGGCAGAGCGCCCTTAAAATAAGTCACTTGGTCGGCGTATAAAGGCGCGTTGGTTTTCGGGTCGGCGCAAGCCTCGTATTTACCGATATACTCTTTCGCCGCCGCGATAGCGACTTTAACCTGGTCAATTTTTCCGGCGTAATTGTCCGTATATTTTTTGTAGAGAGCCTGATTGGCTTCGACGTTCGCGCAAACGTCCTGAGTCGCGTCCTGAGCGAAAGTTCCCGAAGCGTTAACGGCGGCGCAGCCCGCCATCAAAACTCCTAACCCTAAATTTCTAAAAATGGTCTTCATTAAATTTTTCCTCCAAGCGTGTTCAAATAAAAACTTTTTTCCACCAAACCTGAAATATATTCGAGATATTCCGTGTTTTGCGAAACTCTGATGAATCGTCCTAAAAAAGAGTTGCAAGATTTTCAGAATTTTGCAACCTGCTTTGACCTTTTCTACCGACTGCTGAAAAGATACGGAAAGATAATAATCACGCAACTTTAAAGTTTGTGTCAAGCGCATAGATTAGCGGCGAAAGTTAATTTACAGGCGAACTAAAATCAGTGAAAAGTTAAAAAACAAAAGCGCAAGTCTCACGCTTGCGCTGCTATCAAAATTTTAACTGATTTTAGCTCGCAACTCGGCTATTTATTCGGCACGATGCGCGGGCGCGTCGGTTCATCCGACTTTTTCACCTTAACCACGACCGTCGGGAAAAGCTGTGCCGGCGGCGCGTTTCTTTCACCTTTTTTCGGATTCGGCTTCGGCGCAGATTCGCCCGGCGCAGTTTGCTTCGGCGTTACGGCGGACAAATCGTTGTCGGCTGAATCTTCGTCCTCGTCCGTATCGAGACGCGCCGAAGTTTTCGCGTTGACCTTCGTTTGCGGACGCAATTCAAGCGGGATTTTAGCGACGTTCGCGCCGCCGTTTTGAATCAGCCGACCGCGCAGCGATTGGTAAATTTTGCCCGCGATAGCCGCCGCATATTTGCCGCGTTCCGACTGCCCGCGCGTGATGACGATCACGGCGTATTGCGGATTTTCAATCGGGGCGACCGACGCGAAAAGCCCGACCCAACTGCCTTGTCCGACGCACGAACCGGTTTTTCCGGCAACCGCCAGCGAACTATCAACCCCGCGCCGCGCCGTGCCGTATTGCGCCGCGCCGATCATTCCCGGAATCACGCCCTGCAAACTGTTGCGCGGCAAATTTAATTGGTAACGCATCGCGCCGCGAAAATTCGCTCTTTGGATTTTAGTGCGCGGAATTTGCGGAATAACCACGCGCCCGCCGTTGGAAATCGTCGAAACCAGAACGCCGAGTTGAAGCGGTGTCACTTCAAAATCGTCGCCGTGCGAATAAACGCGGGCATTGTTGTTGCCGAAAGGCAGTCGTCCGCCGGTTTCATTCGGCGCGTTGATGCCGGTCGGCGCACCGAGTCCGAGCATCTGCGCGTAGGAAATCATCTTCGTATTTCCCAAACCTGCGCCGACCGCTTGAAAATAAGAATTGTTGGAAAAGGCGAGCGCGTCGTCGAGATTCATCGGAAATCTTCGGGAATTAATGCTGCCGTCCGCGTTAATCCGATGTTCGTTTAATCCCGCAACGCCGGTCACGAGCTTGATAGTCGAACACGGTTTGAAACTTTGACGAATCGCCCAATCCTGATTGACGATTGATAAAATTTTGCCAGTTTGCGGTTCCATTACGACGACGGTTCCGGCGTGTCTGCCGAGCGCGTTGACGGCGGCGATTCGCACTTCCAAATCTTCGCCTTCGACGTTATCTTTTGCGATGTTGGCGACGGTTTCGGTTCGCAGTCCGCGCTCGAAAGCGATGCGCCGGACCTGTGCTTCGCGGGCGATTTCGGCGCGGCGACGCTGCTCCGCCAAAATTGTCTGCCGACGCGCTTCCTGCGCGACGCGCTGTTTGACGGCTTCAGCGATGCGCCGCTTATTTTCTTCGGCATTTCGCGCATCGTCACGCTTTTTGTCTGCCGCTGGCTTTTTCAAGTCGGACGGTTTCAACTTCGCGGTTTTGTCTTCTGATTTAGAATTTTTATCTGGTTTTTTATCCGGTTTGGAAATAGGTTTCGGCGTTTGATTTTTAGCAGTCGCCTGATTTTTTTTCCGGTCGGCGGAACTCTTTTTCGATTGGGCGGAGATGTCGGCGGAAAGAGCAATGAGAGTTAGAGAAAGCGCAAAAAAGATTTTTGGAACACACTTTAAAGACGAAAACAACATCGTATTACCTCTTTTTGTATTTGATTAAGGAGAGTCGTCTGCAAGGCAAAAGGCAAAGGTCAAGAAAAAATAATTTCTATTGGAAGAGATGCCGGTAAATTTTGCTCAGACGTTCTTGGAGAGTTGAAGAGTTTATCCGGCTGACAAAAATCAGCGTGAAAAACTTTGCCTCAAAAGCTATTTAAGAATATAACATTCAGAATTGCCGCACGGCAAGATTTAAAAAGTTAAAAGTAAAAAGGCTAAGCAAAAAGTCGAAGAAAACAGAAATCGAATGAATTTTTTCAACACCTTTCGCGGCAGATTGTTAATAATTTTGGCGTTTCTGCTCATCGCTACGCTCGGCGTACAGCTTTACGTCAATTTGACCAATCGCCGGGAAAACATTCGCCTCCGCGAGTTACAGGATCAGGCTCTGACGGCGGGTTTTGTGCTGGGAACGAACGGCATTACCTCCGGCGAGTATATGAAGGATTTGATCGGGCGCGAAGGTCAGACGTTTTTCGATGAACAGATGAGACAGCGCATCGAAGACATCCTCCTCGTCAATCAGGATTGGCAGATCACCGACAGTCTGAACAAAGATTATCTACCGACGAGCGACGAAAACGACAAAATAAAATATCTCAACTTGAACGAAATAAAAAATTTGCCGCCTTTGGTCAGAGGCAATCGTTTAGGCTCGGATTTGCAGAAATTTCCCAACGCGAACACGCCCGAAAGTGAAGCCGCCGCAGGCGAGATGCACGCCGTTCCGATTCAAACGAGCGAAGGACGCTGGTATGTGTTGGTGACGCTGAAAACCGACAAAGGCGAAATCTTTCAAAAAGCGACGCAGCCGCTGATTTATACGCTTTTAATTTTGCTGTTTTCGACAGCGATTACTTTTTTTCTCGTCTGGCGATTTACGCGCCCGATTGCGAATCTTTCCGGCGCGGCGCGGCGCGTTGCCGAAGGCGATTTGAGTTTTCGTCTGGCGGACGCGACGCGCACCGACGAGATCGGACAGCTTGCCGCGCAGTTTAATTTGATGACCGCCGAACTGGAAAAATCGCGCGACCTCGAAACTCAGTTGCAGCAAGCGGAAAAGTCGGCGGTCGTCGGCAGATTAGCCTCGGCAATCGCGCACGAGATTCGCAATCCACTCAATTACATCAATCTGACGCTCGACCATCTGCGGGCGAAATTCGCTCCCGAAGACGCGGCGAAACAAGCGGATTTCGAGAAACTGACCGCGCAGTTAAAAACCGAAGTCGGTCGAATCAACCATCAAATCACCGATTTTCTGCGTTATTCGCGCCCGACGAAATTAAATCTGCAGCCGCTTGACGCGCGAAAAGTTGTCGAAGATTCAATGCGAATCGTCGAGCCGCAAGCCGCCGACCAAAACATTAAAATCAGTTTAATCGAGCGTGAAAATGTCCCGCCCATCTTCGGTGACGCGGAAGTTCTGCGCTCGGTTTTCAGCAATCTTTTCATCAACGCCGTCCAAGCGATGGAAAAAAACGGCGGAGAATTAAACGTCATAATTTCGCCCGCTGAAGAATCGGTTAAAATCGAAATCACCGATACCGGCGACGGCATTCCGGCGGAAAATCTGGACAAAATTTTCGAGCCGTATTTTTCCACTAAAGAAACGGGAACGGGTTTGGGTTTGGCGATTGTCAAGAAAATCGTTGACGATCACATCGGCACGATTGCAGTTGAATCGAAGTTAAACGAAGGAACAAAATTTACGTTAAAATTACCAGGCAAAGAAAATTAGCCACAGAGAACACAGAGTTCACCGAGAGTATGAAAGCTGTTTCGGTCTCTGTGAACTCTGTGTTCTCTGTGGCAAAATAAATTTATGGCAAGAAAAAGCATTTTAGTCGTTGATGACGAGAAAAGTCAGCGCGAGATTTTGGAGATGATTTTGTCGGGCGAAGGCTACGATGTGACAACGGCTTCGAGCGGTGAAGCGGCGATGAAATTTGTCGCCGACCGGCATTTCGATTTGGTGTTGACCGATTTGAAAATGACCGGAATGAGCGGGCTGGATTTGTTGAAAGAATTAACCGATTTCGATAAATCAATCATCGTGCTGCTCTTGACGGCGCACGGGACGGTTGATTCGGCGGTTGACGCGCTGCGTTTGGGCGCGTTTGATTATTTGCAAAAACCTTACGACCGCGAAAAATTGCTTGACACGATTTCGCGGGCTTTGAATAAACTTTCCAATCTCGACGCGGAAATCGTCTCCGAATCGCCGGAGATGGATCGGGTAAAAAAGCTGATTTTGAAAGTGGCGAAATCGAATTCGACCGTGCTGATTCGCGGCGAATCGGGAACCGGCAAAGAATTGATCGCCCGCGCAATTCACAATAACAGTCTGCGTTCGAGCGAAGTTTTCCAAGCCGTGAACTGCGCCGCGATCAACGAGAATCTGCTGGAAAGCGAACTTTTCGGACACGAAAAAGGAAGTTTTACCGGCGCGGTCGGCGAGAAAAAAGGTCTTTTTGAAGTCGCCGACAACGGAACTTTATTTCTGGACGAAATCGGCGAACTCGACATCAGTTTGCAGGCGAAAATTCTGCGGGCGCTGCAGGAAAAACAAATTCGGCGCGTCGGCGGCGTGAAAGAATTAAATGTTGACGTGCGCGTCGTCGCGGCGACCAACCGCGATTTACTGAAAATGTCGGAAGAAGGTCGTTTTCGGGAAGATTTATATTATCGTCTGAACGTGCTTTCCATCGAACTGCCCGCGCTGCGCGAGCGGCGTTCGGACGTTCCGATTTTAATCGAGTATTTTTTGCAAAAACACACGCGCGGCAGCGACCGCCAAGTGACTTTGGAGAAAACGGCGCGGAGCATTTTGGAAAATTACGCTTATCCGGGCAATGTCCGCCAACTCGAATCGGCAATCGAACGCGCCATTTTATTATGCGAAAACAATCAAATCACCGTCGAAGATTTGCCGCCCGAAATGTCGCAGTCGGCGCGTCCGGTCTCCGCCAACGATTTATTCAAGCTGCCCGCCGAAGGTGTCAATTTTGAAGATGTCGAGCGCAGTTTGATAATGCAGGCGATGGAGCGCACCGATAACAACATCACGAAATCGGCGAAACTTTTGGGGCTGACTTTCAGAACTTTACAGTATCGCCTGGAAAAATTCGGCTTCAAAAAAGACGCGGACGCAAGCGAGGAAGAGGAAGTCTGAAAATCAAAAATTTTGTTCAGAAGATTTATCAACTGATGTTACGCAAAACTGCGGCTGTGCCGCCTGATGTGCGGAAAGGCTGTGCCTTTCCGCCGATTATTGTTAACAATTCAGCGGCTGCGCCGCCCGTTTGGAGGCGCATATCTTGAGAACCGCCGACGGAAAGGCACTGCCTTTCCGCACATCAGCGGGCGTAGCCCGAAAAAAGCCGCTCTGCGTAACATCAGTTAGTTATTAAAAGGCTTAAATTTTACTTCAAGCCAAGCGCGAAACTTACCGCGTTTCGGTTCCCGACAAAGTTTAGAACGCGCTCGGTAAAAATTCGTAGTATGATGCGAGAAAGTTTTCGGCATTCAAAGGAGAAAATATGGATTGGTTTTCAACTTTAAGTCTCGCGCTCGGCACGGCTTGGACTTCGGGCATCAACCTTTACGCGACCGTCACGGTTTTGGGTTTGCTGCAAAAGTTCGGCGCAGCCAGTCTGCCCGGCGGTTTGGAAGTGCTGGATAATTGGTGGATTATCGGCGTTGCCGGATTTTTATATTTGATCGAATTTTTCGCCGACAAAATTCCTTACGTTGATTCGGTTTGGGATGTCATCCACACGTTTATCCGCGTTCCGGCGGGCGCGATAGTGGCTTACGCGGCGACGAACGAAATGGATGGAAGTCTCAGCGTGATAGCGACTTTGCTCGGCGGCGGTTTGGCGTTTTCGTCGCACGGCACGAAGGCGGCTTTGCGGGCGGGCGCGAATCTTTCGCCCGAACCGGTTTCCAATTGGGTTTTATCAATCGTCGAAGACATCATCGCTTTTGTCGGCGCAATGCTCGCCGTTTTCGCTCCGGTTTTGATTGCGATTGTTTTGGTATTTTTTGCGATTTTCTTCGTTTGGTTTGCGCCGAAAGTTTTTCGCGCCGTCAGAAAACTATTAGGCGGCATTCGCGCACTTTTCGCGGGCGAGAATTATAAAGAAGTCGCGCGTAAGGCTTCGTGATGTTTCGAGATTGTTTTGCCAACATATCTTCTGATACGTTACCCTTTAATAAGTAATCGAAGGCGAGCAACAGCCGGTAAAGTGATGCGGGAAAAAATTGAGGTCGCGTAAAAATGGAAAGAGTATTTCAAATTACAGCGGTGATTCTGATCGGAGTCGCCGCTTATTTTTTGTGGCAAAACGGAATGGACGGCGTTTTCGTCGCGGCGGTTCTTGGCGCGGTCGCCTTTTTGTTGAGCATTCGGTTTCAGGTCAAAGAACGCCTTAAACAAAGGGAAAACGAGACTGCCGAAATTGATTTATGAAAATAGTTTTAGCAACTTTCGGTTCCTTAGGCGATTTGCATCCGATGATCGCGCTCGGCATCGAACTGCGGCGGCGCGGACACGCGATTGTTTTTAATACGCTGGAAGTCTACCGCGAAAAGATGGCTGCGCTCCAATTTGAATTTCATCCGATGCGTCCCGATCTGAACCCGGACGACCGCGAGTTGGCGAAAATCGTGATGAACGCGAAAACCGGCACGGAAAAGTTGCTCAAGGAAATTCTTATCCCGAACGTGCCTTTGATGTATGAAGATTTGCTGAGAGCCGTTACCGGCGCAGACCTTCTGATTTCCGGCGAAGTCGTTTTTGCCGCCGCGTCGGTCGCCGAAAAAACCGGCATCAAATGGATTACCAATAGTCTCGCGCCGTGTTCTTTTTTTTCGACCACCGATCCGATGGTTCCGCCGACCGCGCAATGGCTCAGGCATTTCAGGTTTCTCGGCGCGAATTTTCACGCCGCGCTGTTTTCGCTGATTCGGCGATTGGTCAAGTCGTGGCTCGAACCGTATCGCCAATTTCGGCGCGAAATCGGTTTGAACGAGAATCACGATCCGATTATTGACGGGAAATATTCGGATTTGCTGCATCTGGCAATGTTCTCGAAAGTTTTGGGCAAACCGCAATCGGACTGGCATTCGCCGACGCTGCAAACCGGATTTTGCTTTTACGACGGGCAGGCTGATTTAGGTGTGATGCCGCCGGATTTGCAGAAATTTCTCGATGCGGGCGAGCCGCCGATTGTTTTCACGCTCGGTTCGGCGGCGGTGATGGACGCACGGGATTTTTTTGAGGAAAGCGCGAAAGCCGCCGAACTTTTAAATCGCCGCGCCGTTCTGCTTTACGGAATTTTTAACGAACCGCCGAAATTAGTGGAAAATGGAAAATGGAGAATGGAAAACGAAGAGCAAAATCAACCGCAAATCGTCGCTTTCGATTACGCGCCGTATTCGCAAATTTTCCCGCGAGCCGCCTGCGTCGTTCATCAGGGCGGAGTCGGCACGACCGCGCAGGTTCTTCGCGCCGGCGTACCGCAACTGATAATGCCGTATTCGCACGACCAGCCCGATAATGCGGCGCGCTGCGAAAGGCGCGGCGTGGCGCGAACCATCGGGCGCGATGATTACAACGGCGAATCGGCGGCGAAGCATCTGCGGGAATTACTTTCAAACGTCAGTTATAAAGTGAAAGCCGCCGAAGCCCGAAAAATTGTCGAAGCCGAACACGGAACGCGGATGGCGTGTGACGCGATTGAGGAAGTGTTGAAGATGAGAAGTGAGAAGTGAGAAGTGAGAAGTGAGAAGCCAAGGGGTGAAAGGCAGAAGTATTGAAAATGAGAAGTCAGAAGTCGGAATAAAAGCCGATAAAGTTTTAATTCTCACTTCTCATTTCTCATTTCCGACATCCACTTCCTACTTAAAACTGATGTTACGCAGTTTTGGTTTTTGTCGCTGAAAGCGACCAACATTATAGCCTAGCGAGAATCGCTAGGTCAGCGTTGATAATATTTCCCGTCGCTGAAAGCGACGAACAAAAAAGGCGGCGAATGTTGCTCGCCTTCAGCGAGCGGCGCGTTTGCCGTAAATACCTAGCGATTCTCGCTAGGCTATAATGTCAGTCGCTTTCAGCGACAGAAGCGGAAATTCACTCTATTGCGTAACATCAGTTAAAAGACTATGAGCAAACTCGAAAAACTGTTTGCCTACAATAAAGTTTGGGCGGCAAAAATGAAGGAAACGGACGCGCAGTTTTTCGAGCGTCTTTCCGATTTACACACGCCGAAATTTTTGTGGATTGGCTGCTCCGACAGCCGCATTACGCCGGATGCCAGCATCGGACTGTTGCCGGGGCGAGCTTTTCGTGCATCGCAACATTGCCAATCTGGTCGTTCATACCGATATGAATTGTCTTTCGGTGATGCAGTTCGCCGGCGAGGTTTTGCGGATCGAACACATTATCGTCTGCGGTCATTACGGCTGCGGCGGTGTGCAGGCGGCACTGGAAAATACGCGGCTCGGCTTAATTGACAACTGGCTGCGGCATATTCAGGATGTCGGGCGCGATTACCGCATCGAACTCGAAGCGGCGGAAAATCAGGAAGTTAGATTGAACAAATTATGCGAGATCAACGTCATCGAACAAGTTCTGAACGCCGGACAGACGACCGTGATGCAGGATGCCTGGCGGCGCGGTCAGGAAATCTCGATTCACGGCTGGATTTATCACATCACCGACGGAATTTTTCAGGATTTGCAGGTGACGCTCGATAGTCTGGAAAACTTAAATGATTTGGGATTAAAGATGATCGAGCGGCGGAAGGGAAATTGAAAAGAGCGTGAGTTTATCGGCAAAATGAATTAAAATGTTGTTGAAGAGGAGCAAAAGCGATGGAAAAGATAATTACCTTTGAAATAACTGAAAGTCAGGCTGAAAAGTTTGAAAAAATGTTGGATGCCACTTTAGAGATTTTGAACAGAATGGAAAAGGAAAGTCCTGAACGCGCTGCGCGGTTTGATAAGCATCACGAAGATTTTATGCGTAATCTCGCCGAAACAAAAAAAATTATGGAGCGCACCGAGCAGCGAATGGCGAAATGGGGAATTCCTTTGGAGAAATAAAATGTGGGAAAAACTATTTGACTTGATGGCAAAGGTTTTTACTTTGACAGCCAATGTTGACCGCCACGAAAAAGAAATTGAAAGGCTGCGGCGAGAGAATAAAGAATTACTGGAAGTCGTTAATCAACAATCCGCAAAAATTGATGTGCTGGTTTACGCCGTGCAGAGCGAAAGCGACAAAACGAAGATGTGGGTTGAAAAAGAAATGCTCAAATTTGAACGCCGCCTGCCGTCGGGCAAAGTAGAAAATGAAAAATAAAATCAGTTTGTTGTTAATCGTTTTGTGTTTCACCTTAGCGGGTTCCGCGCAGATGTCGCGCAAGCCTTCGCCGACGCGCGAGCCGACCGGCGCGATGTCGAAAAAGCCTGATTCGACCAGACGTTTTCTGAATAAAATAGATTCGCAGAAAGATTTCGGCAAAATGGCGCGGACTTATCATCCGGGAACGCCGTATGCGCTGCCGCACGCGATGTTTATTATTGACCGCCGATTTAAGAACAAAATCTATTTTGTCAATTCGCAAAAGTATCGGTTTCACAAAGATTTTCTGCTGGCAAATTATCTGGTGGCGCGCGGCAACGATGTTTTTATGCCGATTTACATTGACCAGGATCGCCGTTTTATCGTCGGCACGATTGCGTGGCAAAAAACGGTCGAGCGATATACGTTCGAGTTATACGAAGGCGATTTGGCGAAGGGCGATTTGATAAAACTCGCCTACGAGACGATCAACGACAATTTTTACGAGCCGGTCGCCTACAAACCGAATTCGATTCGGCAGGACGAAGCCTCGGCAACACTCGGCATCAAGCGCGTTTCGGCGGACGAGATTCAAAAAAATCAGGCGTATCTCGCTCTGAACACGGGCAAAGCCGTCGGGCGCATTCACATTATCGAAAAACTCGACGACACGGTGGAAATCGGCGATAACGAGATTTTGATTTTGAAAGAACTGCCGCTGACTCTGCCGCAGGTGCGCGGCATTATCGTCGCCAAACCGTCCACGCCGCTCTCGCACGTCAACATTTTGGCGAAAGGCTGGGGAATCCCGAATGTTTATATCAAAGATGCCGACAAACTTTTTAAAGAATTAGACACTTTCGTCATCGAACTCGATGCAGGTTTGACCGATTACAAAGTTAAACGCGCTGATTTAGAGCAAATCAAAACGGATTTTGTCTCGCCGGACGAATCGGTTGCGCCGTCGGATTTGACGGTGACGAAGTTGGCGACGCTGCGCGAAATGCGGAAAAAAGACAGCATTATTTACGGCGCAAAAGCGGCAAATTCGGGTGAAATGATTAACGGTAAAATTCCGAATCTCGTTGTGCCGGAAGGCTATGCCGTGCCGTTTTATTGGAATCAGAAGTTTATGCAGGAGAACGGCTTTAACGATAAAATTGACGAATTTTTAAACGATAATGATTTCGTGCATAATCCGCGCATCCGGCGGCAAAAACTAGAAGCGTTTCGCGCCGCGATTCAGGCGGGAAAATTTGACGAAAACTTAAGATCGGAAATTATCCAGAAATGGAAAGCCGAACTCGGCGGGCAAGGCGTTTTCGTCCGCAGTTCGTCGAATGCCGAAGATTTACCGAACTTTTCGGGCGCGGGACTTTATTCGAGCGTGGCGAACGTCAAAACCGAAGAGAAACTGATCGAAGCGGTGAAAACCGTCTGGGCTTCGCTCTGGAATTTCGAGGCTTACGAAGCGCGGGTTCGCAATTACGTCAATCAGCGCGAAGTTTATATGTCGGCGATGATTCAAGTCGGCATCAATATGGAGAGCGGCGGCGTGATGTTCACCAAAGACCCGTTCGACCCGGAAAATACGAACGCGGTCTACATTGCGGCGGTTTGGGGACACAACGACCCGATCACCGGCAATAAATTCGTTCCCGAACAATTGCTTTACAATCCGAAATCGAACGCCGTGCAGGTTCTAACGCTCTCGCAGCAGGACAGCGTTTTGAAATTCGGCGCGGACGGCGATTTGGTCAAATCCAATGAGACGACCGAACGCCGTGTGCTGACCGACAAAAATGTTCGTGACTTGGTGAAAACATCCGCGCAGATAAAAAAATTATTCGGCGGCAAAAAGGAACAGGACATCGAATGGGGAATTATCGGCGGAAAAATCTATGTTCTTCAGGCGCGTCCGTATATCGAAAAATAATTGAAGCCAACCGCTCCTGCAGCAAACTTTGCTCGATTTTTCGCGGCGTTTTTCGCGGCTTGAAATCGTCGGTATCGCGGCGGACGGTTTGACGGCGATACGTACTCTTGCAGGCGAGAGTTAATCTGAAACGATTTGCGACGGATTTGCCCAATGAAGAACTAGCGGCGCGTCCGAATGGTTCGCCGTCCGTCGCTTTTCATCTGCGCCACATTGCCGAAATCAATCACGCGCTCGAAACTCTGCAAAATGTGCCGATTGAAAGTCTGTTCGCAGAGCGATTTGTCGGGCGCAAAAAATTACCGACCAATGTTTTCGGACTGATGTTTCACATCGCCGAACACACGGCGCGGCACGTCGGACAGACGGTGACGACCGCCAAAATCGTCAGCGCGAAAACGAGCGGGCAAAGTAACGGTCAGCAGCGCATCTAAATATCAAAAGTTACGGAAACTTCGATTAAAATAAAGTCATTATGGAAATGGAAAATACAAATTTGGAAACGGCGACTTTAGCCGCCGGTTGTTTTTGGTGCGTCGAAGCGGTTTTCGACGATTTGAAAGGCGTAACGGATGTCGTGTCCGGCTATTCGGGCGGACACACGGAAAATCCGACTTATCAGGAAGTTTGCTCGGAAACGACCGGACACGCCGAAGTCGTCCAGATAAAATTTGATCCGAACGAGCTTTCCTTTAAAGAACTTCTTCAAGTTTTCCTGACGGTTCACGATCCGACGACGTTAAATCGGCAAGGCAATGATGTCGGGTCGTCATATCGTTCGGCGATTTTTTATCACGACGAAAAGCAGCAGCAAACCGCCGGGGAAGCGATTGCCGAATTTGGAGCGGCGGGCATTTACGACCAGCCGATTGTGACGGAAATCAAGCCATTCGATAAATTTTACGCGGCGGAAGATTATCACCAAGAGTATTTCGCAAACAACCCGAATCAGCCGTATTGCGCGGCAGTCGTTGCGCCGAAAGTGGCGAAGTTCCGGCAAAAATTCATTGAAAGACTGAAGAAATAATTTCCGGCGCGAAAAGCGTTTGGCGGGTTCAGGCAGTAAGAAAACCGGTCAAATTTCCAGTGAGCGAAAAATGCTCTTTCGATAAAATTCAGTTTCGGTCACTGAATTTTATCGAAACTGAATTTTTCGCTCATCTCTTTTCCCGAAATAGGTTGAAATAAATCGCCTAAGCGCATCAAATTGTGCTTCGTTTGTGCGTCTTCAACCGTCTGAGAAGGTTCTCTGAACCGATCTGCTTTACTGTTTACCACGCACTCTTTAACATTCAATAAATGAAAATATAATCTACCGTTTGTTAAAGTATTCCAAAAATCACTCGATTAAATCTAAAAACTATGAATCGTAAAATATTTTTCCCGATTTTGACAGCTTTGTGCATCGGCGTTTTCGCGTTTCAAGTGTCCGCGCAAAAACTGCAAAACGGCGGCAAGCCGAAGTCGGCGACGAAAGTTGCCGGACTAATCGAAGCCGCGTGCGTAAAATTTGCGCCCGACGTGCAGATTTGCAAAGGCAAACCGAGTGATGAAGAATACGGCGTCGGCAAATTTATCGTTCGGCGCGGCGGCAGACAAATCGCTGAATTTTCCGGTTCGCTCAACGCTTTCGGCGGCGTGACCGATGATTTTCAGGCACTTTACGGTGATTTCGACAACAATCAATCCAAAGAATTGGTCGTCGTTGATTTTGAAGGACAAGGGCAGGGGTTGGGCGTGAAAAATTACACCATCAACATTTTTCCTGATTTTGAAACGTCGAAAACCTTCGTTCCGCTGACGTTCGCCGATGCCGAATTCGGCGCGGGCAGCAGTTTTATCTACGACGCGAAAACTAAGGAAACGCTGATTTTGCTGACCGGTTGGGGCGGCGTGGAAGTTAAAGACCCGAAACGCGGCGACGGATTATATTTTACCGGCAGATTTTTACGCTATAAAAACGGTAAGGTGATGCCCGCCGCTGACAAACCAATTCTGGCGCGGCGATATTTGAACAGCTTCGAGCGCGAGCGATTCCGAACGGAAACCGATTCGCGCGTGCCGTATCTGTGGCTGCAATCGGCTGACACTCTGAAATTGAAAACCGATCCGGCATTCGATAAAAAATTCGCGTCCTCCGAAAGCGGCACGGTCGAACGAGTCGAGACGATTGCCGAAACGACCGGCGAAGGCGACGACCGCCGGGAAATAAAAGTTACCCAAATGATTGTTCGTTTGGATTCGGGCGCGAAAAAAACCGTCGTGCTGTTGAAAAGCCCGATCTATGGCGATGTGCCGAGTGACGCGGACAAAATCTTTCCCATAAACTTCGGATTTATGCCGCAAAAAATACTATTGCCGAGTGGTTTCAATCCATTCAATTCGGTTGATAACGTCGAAAATCGGCGCGTCCAAATCAATCTCGAAAAACCGGATGCCGAAAGCCCGCCGAATTATTACGTTTGGTTCGTCGAAAAATGAATTTAATCGGCTGATTATGAAATGGTTAAGCGTAAATGATAAATTGAAATGACAGACGGTTTAACCATAATTTATGAACATCGGAATCACGGTTTATCCAACCTACGGCGGCAGCGGCATTGTCGGTTCGGAGTTGGGGCGCGAACTCGCTCTGCGCGGTCACAACGTCCATTTTATCGCGTCCGCACTGCCCACCAGATTGACCGAACTGAACGAGCGCGTTCATTTTCACGAAGTCGAAATGATGTCGTATCCTTTGTTCGAGCATCAGCCGTATGATCTCGCTCTGGCGACGAAAATGGCGACCGTCGCACGTTCGGAAAATTTAGATTTGCTGCACGTTCATTACGCGATTCCGCATTCGATTTCCGCCATTTTAGCCCGCGAATCAATCAAACAGAAACGCTACGTTCCTGTAATTACGACTTTGCACGGAACCGATATTACGCTGGTCGGCGCGGATCGTTCGTATCTGCCGATTACGCGCTACGGACTTCAGCAATCGGACGGCGTGACAGCGGTGTCGAAATTTTTGAAGCAGGCGACGATTGAAACTTTCGATTTCGACGAAATCGAAGTCATTCCGAATTTCATTTCGCCCGATTTATACCGGCGCGAAGAAGGTTCGCCGATTTGCAGGGATTTATCGCCGAACGGTGAAAAACTCCTCGTTCACGTTTCCAATTTCCGCGCCGTCAAACGTCCGATTGACTGCGTTGAAATTCTCGCCAAAGTGCGCGAAAAAGGCGGCGATGTGCATCTGGTGATGGTCGGCGACGGACCGGAATTGTCCGCCGTCCGGCATCGCGCCAAACAGTTGGAAGTCTTCGACCAAACGATTTTCGTCGGTAAACAAGCGAAAATCGCCGATTATCTGGCGGTTGCCGATGTCTTTCTGCTGCCGTCCGAAGAAGAATCTTTCGGACTCGCCGCGCTCGAAGCGCAGGCGTGCGAAGTTCCCGTCATTGCCACGCGCATCGGCGGCATCCCGGAAGTGGTCAACGACGGCGAAACCGGATTTTTAAGTAATATCGGCGACATCGAAAAAATGTCGGACGACGCGCTGAAATTTGTCAAAGACGACGAACTGCGCCGCGTGTTCGGTCTGCGTGGACGCGAACTCGCTATCGCCCGTTATAGTTCCGAAAAAATTATTCCGCAGTATATTGATTTTTACGAAAAAGTTTTATCGCAAAGCGCGAAAAAGCAGAGACAAAATGCTTGAGAAATAGAAAATGGAAAATGGAAAATGAAGAGATTGATTCAATTTTCCATTTTCCGTTTTCCATTTTCCATTAAAATTATGTCTGAAAAATCCGAACAACCCGAACTGATCCGCGCCGTCGGCGTATCGGGCGCGACGACGCTCAATATGATTGATATGATCGGGGTCGGACCGTTTATCACGATGCCTTTGATTATCGCCGCGATGGGCGGACCGCAGGCGATGCTCGGCTGGATTTTCGGTGCGCTGCTCGTCATCTGCGATGGTTTGGTGTGGGCGGAACTCGGCGCGGCAATGCCGAAGTCGGGCGGACCTTATAATTATTTGCAGGAGATTTACGGCAAGCGAAAACTCGGACGGCTGATGTCGTTTTTGTTTATCTGGCAACTGCAATTTTCTGCGCCGCTTTCGATGGCTTCGGGCTGTTTGGGTTTCGCGCTTTACGCTACTTATATTTTCCCCGATTTAAGCCTGACGTTTTTTCAACACGATTTCGTTTTGCCCTTGCCGCTCATCGGCGATTTGAGCGCGAGCGTCATCGCCTCTTACGGCACATTCGTCGCCATCGGCGTTTGTTTGTTCTGCGTTTTTCTGCTTTACCGCAAAATCACGATTATCGAAAAATTCGGGAAATTTCTGTGGCTCGGCGTGATGATAGCGATTGTCTGGATTATCTTCGCCGGTTTGACTAATTTTAATCCCGCGCTCGCCTTTGATTTTCCGCCGGACGCTTTCACTTTGCGACCGGAATTTTTTCTCGGCTTGGGTTCGGCTCTGCTCATCGCGGTTTATGATTATTGGGGCTATTACAACGTGAATTTTTTCGCGGGCGAAGTGAAAAACCCGGAGAAAACAATTCCGCGCTCAATTATACTTTCGATTCTGTCGGTGTCGGCAATTTACATCGTAATGAACATCGCCATTCTCGGCGTGATTCCGTGGCGCGAGTTTATGGAAACCGCAAATTCGGATGCCAGGCGATTTGTGATTTCGGTTTTCATCGAACGTCTTTACGGCACGACGGCGGGCGTGATTGCGACCGTGCTGATTATGTGGACGGCGTTTTCGTCAGTGTTCTCTTTACTGTTAGGTTATTCGCGTGTGCCGTATGCCGCCGCGCTCGACGGAAATTATTTCAAGGTTTTCTCGAAGGTTCACCCGAAACATCGTTTTCCATACATCTCCTTGCTGGCGATGGGCGGCATCGCCGCGCTGTTTTGTTTTCTAAAACTTGCTGACGTAATTGCCGCGCTCGTCGTCATTCGCATCATCATTCAATTTCTGGCGCAAATCATCGGCGTGATAATTCTGCGCCAAACCAAGCCGGATTTCCCGCGCCCGTTCAAAATGTGGCTGTATCCTATCCCTGCGCTCGTGGCGATCACCGGATTTTTATACGTGCTTTTTATGCGCCCGAATTTTCAAAAGGAAGTAAAATACGCCGCCGTTTTAATCGTCGCCGGTTTGATAATCTATTTTATTCGCGCTTACAAAAGAGATGAATTCCCCTTTGATAAAAAGTATAATGAACCTGTCAATTGAGGAGGAGAAATTATGTCGGCAGTTTTAGAAGCACCAGGAAAAGTTCCGAAAATGCGTTTGTTATCCGTCGAGATTTACGATTCGATGATAAAGAACGGGATTTTAAACGAAAACGATAACGTCGAATTACTAAACGGAGCGATAATTGAAAAAATGCCGAAAGGAACAAGACACACTTCAGCCAATACTTTTATTACCAGATTTTTTTACCGATTTCTCGGCGAGCAGGCTGTCATTAGAGTGCAGGACCCGATTCGGCTCGACGAATTTTCCGAACTCGAACCCGATGTCGTTTTAGCCAGACTTCCGATTGAAAGATATTCTCTAAAGCATCCGACACCCGAAGATATTCTGCTGATTATCGAAGTTTCCGACACGACTTTATATTTTGACCGTCACGATAAAGCAGCAGCGTATTCGCGCAACGGAATCGAGCAGTATCTGATTGTCAACGTGGAAAACAATACCATCGAAGATTATCGAAAACCGGGCGCAGACGGCTATCAATCGAAACAAACTTACGAAATCGGCGACAAGATTTCCTTAATACACTTTCCTGAACTCGAAATCGCCGTTGAAGATTTTTTGCAAAACTAAACTCGAATTTCCAATCATCAATGAATACCGACAAATGCCGCTATGAAAACAACATTCAGATTGCAGATTGCAGATTGCAGATTAAAAAATCTGTGTCTATCTGTGTTTACCTGTGGCTGATTTCTCTCTGTTTATTTGCCTCTCCGACTGAAAATAAAGCGCAGGTCAAACCCGTTTATGATTACGGCGCAATCGGTTTGGGGCAGCTTCTCAAACGTCTGAACAACACAAAAAGCGTGATGCACATCGGCGCACACCCGGACGATGAAGATTCGGGCTTGCTCGCCTTTTTAGCTCGCGGCGAAAATGCGCGGACGGCTTATTTATCGCTGACGCGCGGCGACGGCGGGCAGAATATCATCGGCAATGAATTGGGCGAATCGCTCGGCGTGATTCGCACCGAAGAACTTCTTCAGGCGCGAAGATTGGACGGCGCGGAGCAATTTTTTACACGCGCTTACGATTACGGATTTTCCAAAACTCTCGACGAAGCGAAAGCGAAATGGGACGAGAAAATCATTTTATGCGACGTGGTGCGGGCAATCCGCACGTTTCGCCCGCTCGTCGTCATCTCGCGCTTTTCCGGCACTCCGGCGGACGGACACGGACAGCATCAGTATTCGGGTTACATCGCGCCGCTCGCGGTCAAAGCCGCCGCTGACGTGAATCAATGCAAAGACTCAGGAACGCCTTGGCAGATTTTGAAATTTTATGTCGGACAAGGTTTTCGCTCAACCGCCGAGCCGACTTTGAAAATCAACACGGGCGAATATGATTTCCTGCTTGGGCGTTCGTATTTTGAAATTGCGATGGAAGGCAGAAGCCAGCACAAAACGCAGGAGCAAGGCGTTTTGGAATTGCGCGGCGAAAGATTTTCCGGGTTGAATTTGATTGAAAACAATTTACCGAAAACTAGCGGCGAGACGCAAAAAGAGACGAGCGTTTTTGACGGCATTGAGACGAGTCTGGCGGAACTTGAAACACCGGAAAATAAGTCTGAAATCAGTCGGGCGCAATCTGCCGCCGAACGCGCTTTACGCGAATACGCGCCTGCCGAACCGCAGAAAATAACGGCGTTTTTGATTGACGGTTTAATAGCGATGCGCGACGCTCAAAAAAACCTTCTGACGTTGATAAACGAATTTCCAAAAAGCGCGGATGCAAAATTGCTGCGGCAGCTTAAACAATCTCGACAAGACCTCGAACGCAGGGAGCGGGAGTTTGCGGAAGTTGTCAAACTTGCCAACGGAATCACGATTGACGCTCTCGCCGATAAAGAAATTATTGCGCCCGACGAATCTTTTCAAACGGTTGTTAAAGTTTTCTTCCCGAAATCCGATAACATCAAAGTCAAGGAAATCGCTTTACAATCTCGAAACGGCTGGACGGTTTCCAGGATTGAACCGCCGAAAGAGAACGCGCCGAATTTTCGACGCGAAACGGCGAACGAGGAGAATTATTTCAGCGTGAAAGTTCCGCCGGACGCGGAAGCGACGCAGCCTTACTGGCTCAAAAACGATAAAGTCGGAGATTTATTCACCTGGCAGCACGACGAAAATCAAAATCTGCCGTTTCAGCCGCCGCTGGTCTCAGCCGCCGTTAAAATTGCCGTTGGCGGAACGGAAATTACTTTTAATCAGGCTGTTCAATACCGTTACGCCGACGACGTGCGCGGCGAGATTCGGCGAGATTTAACTGTCGTTCCCATTCTTTCGATTAGTCTTGACCAGAAACTTTTGATTATTCCGACGAGCGGCAAGCCGCAGACGCGGCGCGTCGTGATGAGCATCACCAATCTTTCCGAGAAACCGATAGAGGCGCGGGCAAATCTCGGTGCCGGTCTGATTGGAGGTTGGAAATCTACACCGGCAACGCAAACTTTCAATCTGAAAAACAAAAACGAGAAAACGGCAATCGCGTTTGAACTGACCATTCCGGCGGGAACCAAGCCGGGAAATTACACCGTTCTCCCAAGCGTGACTTATCCCGAAGGAGTTTTGAGCGACGAAATGCACACGCTCGCTTACCCGCACATCCAAACGCACCGCTTTTATACACAGGTCAAGGCGAAAGTCAGTATTTTGGATTTGAATGTCGAACCGGTCAAAGTCGGCTATGTAATGGGCAGCGGCGATGAGATTCCCGAAGCGATTCGGCAAATGGGATTATCGGTCGAGTTATTAAATGAATTGGATTTGACGAGCGGCGATTTGTCGCGCTTTCAGACGATTGTCGTCGGCATTCGCGCCTTTCAAGTTCGTCAGGATTTGATTTCAAATAATCAGAAACTGCTTGATTACGTCAAAAACGGCGGAAATTTAATCGTGCAGTATCAACGTCCCGATTACGAAACGCTGCTGCCGTTTCCCGCCAAACTCGGTGCGCGAGTCGCTGATGAAAACGCGAAAATAACGATTCTCGATTCGCCGAATCCGATTTTTAATTTCCCGAATAAAATCACTGAGAAGGATTTTGAAAATTGGGTGCAGGAAAGAAATCTTTATGCTTTCACGACGTTCGACGCGAATTACCAGCCGCTGCTCGAAGCGCACGACGCGGGCGAACCGGAAAATAAAGGCGGTTTAGTTGTCGCCAATCTCGGAAAAGGAAAATACGTTTATTGTTCCTACGCTTTCTTTCGCCAACTGCCTGCCGGCGTTCCGGGCGCATACCGACTTTTTGCCAATCTTTTGAGTTTGCCGAAAGTGAGATAACGAAGATATTACGGTTTGAAATTCTTTTTTAATTTCTGCCAGACTTCAAAGTATTCGCGTTGTAATTCCGAAGTTTCCATCGCGTATTTCGTCGGGCGAATGACGTAGCGCGACTCGAACATAAACGCCATCGTTCCCGCGAGTTTAATCGGTTTCAAATCGGCGTTCGAGGCTTTCTCGAACGCTTCCAAATCGGGTCCGTGCGCCGACATTTGATTGTGCAGCGACGCGCCGCCGGGAACGAAACCTTCTTCCTTCGCGTCGTATTGCCCGAAGCAAAGTCCCATAAATTCCGACATAATGTTGCGGTGAAACCACGGCGGGCGAAACGTATTTTCCTGCACGAGCCAGCGGTCTGGGAAGATCACGAAATCGCAGTTCGCCGTGCCGATTTCCGACGACGCAGAAGTTAGAACCGTGAAAATACTTGGGTCGGGATGATCGAACGAAATTGAGCCAATCGTGTTGAACCGACGCAAATCGTATTTATACGGCGCATAGTTTCCGTGCCACGCGACGACATCGAGCGGCGAATGGTTAATCTGACAAGTCCACAAATTGCCGCCGAATTTCGCCGTCAATTCAAACTCGCCTTCAATATCTTCAAACCACGCTTCAGGCGTTTCAAAATCACGCGGATTTGCCAGACCGTTCGCGCCAATCGGACCTAAATCGGGCAGTCGAAACTGCTGTCCGTAATTTTCGCAGATATAACCACGCGCTTCACCGTCCGGCAGTTCGACGCGAAATTTCAAACCGCGTGGAATAACGCAAATCTCGCCCGAACCAATTTCAATTATTCCGAGTTCGGTCAAAAAACGCAGCCGATTTTTCTCCGCAACGACGAGCATTTCGCCGTCCGCATTGTAGAAAAATCTGTCCGTCATATTTTTGTTGCAGGCGAAAATATGAACCGCGATGCCGGTTTGCGAATACGAATCGCCGTTGCCGGCAAACGTCGTGATGCCGTCAACAAAATCAGTTGCTCTTTCCGGCATTGCCAAAGGATTCCAGCGCAGTTGATTCGGTGTCGTTTCAATTTCATCAAACTTTGAAACGAGCCTCTGATTATCAATCCGCGCAAACGGTTTGTGCGTTACCGACGGACGAATTCGATATGTCCAAGTCCGTTTATTTTCCGTGCGCGGCGCGGTAAAAGCCGTCCCCGAAAACTGTTCGGCGTAAAGTCCGAGCGGTGCTTTCTGCGGCGAATTTCGCCCGATTGGTAACGCGCCCTCGACTGCTTCGGTCGCAAATTCGTTGCCGAAACCCGTTTGATATTTGAATTGTTCTTCGCTGGTCGTCGGTGTCATTGTTTTTCGATTTGTTGAAAATACGCAAAGGCGTTTTCGGCTAATTCAAAAGACCTTTTAACGAGAAAATTGATGTCTTCGGTTTCCGCGATATAATCGGCTTTGACACGATTTGCGCGAAGTCTGTCGCCCGTATTTCCGATTGCCGCAAAGGTTCTGCCTTTTTCTTTGAATTCGTCCCAAATTTGCCGGTGCGAGCTTTCAAACTGCCGAAACTGAAAGCCTTCGCTTTCCAAATATTTTTTGGCGCGATGATAGACCGCGTAATAAATTCGGCTGATTGCCGTGCGTTTTGCCGATTCTTCTTCGCTTTGCCGTAAATTTTCCGCCAACTCACGAAACTTGTTCCAGTCGAAAATCATCCGGCAAACTCCAGATCAATCAAAATTTTCGAGCGCGATTTTCTTTCGTTGGCAAACCACCAATTTTCGTCAAATTCTTTGAGCAGCGAAGAAGATTTCTCGGCTTCCGTTTTCGTCGGAATGCCCAAAATAAGACGGTGATAATTCGGGTCTTCGGGATCAAGAAAAAACTCTAATTTCAAATTTTGCTCATCGCCGAAAACCTTACGAACCTGCGCGGGAATTTCTTTCAGCAAATCGAGCAGAAAAAGATTTTCGCTCAAAAATTTCGCCACTTCCGACGGGTTGCGAATTTCATATTCACGCGCCAGAAAGTTGATTCTTTCCAGCATCTCAGCGTGAATCTCGCGGTCAATCAATTCCGCAACATCATTATATGGCGCGATTTTTACCGTCGTTTTATCGAGCGTTTGTGTTTGCATATCACTCATTTTAACTCAATTTTCGACTTTTGGTAGCGGCTTTGACGTTTGAGTTGTTCTTCGCGTGTCGTCATTATCGTTTTTCAAGTTTTAACTTTTGTCCGTTCCAATAACGAAATTCTAAAACTTCGTCATCCTGTTGATATTTTATCTCGGCAATTGGGTCTTCGGTGATCCAAACTTGAACAATTTTATTTTCTTTCTTCATCACAACAATAATTTGTTGATTATTTAATAAATCATCAACGAATCGCCGAATAGCTTCTTCTTCTGATAATTCTAATGTAGAAGCTAAAATATCAGCGTGAGTGTGCCACTCGAAATTCTCAAAGCCCAGTGAAATATCATTATCTTCATCTGGATATTGCAAAACTGAAAACGTCAACAGTCCATCAGGGCTTATATGTTTTTCAAGTGTTTTATAAGACATTCTAGAGATTCCCGCGTTTCGCCTGTTCTTCTTCTATTGAAACAAACAGAGCTTTAAAATTTCCTTTCCCAAAACCTTTGCAGCCTTTGCGTTGTAAAATTTCAAAGAAAACAGTCGGACGATCTTCGACGGGTTTGGTGAAAATCTGTAACAAGTAGCCTTCTTCGTCGCAGTCAACTAAAATTCCCAAGCGTTTTAAGTCTTCGATATTCTCGTCAATTTCGCCGACGCGCTCCGGGATTTCGGCGTAGTAGGAATCGGGAACGCGCAGAAATTCGATGCCGTTTGCCTGTAATTTTTCGACTGTCGAAACGATGTCTTTGCACAAAAGCGCGATGTGCTGAACGCCCGGAGTTTTGTAATAATCGAGATATTCTTCGATCTGGCTTTTCTTCTTGCCTTCCGCCGGTTCGTTGATCGGCATTTTGATATTGTGTCCGCCGTCCGACATCACGATTGACATCAGCGCGGAATATTCGGTTGAAATATCTTCGTCGTCAAACGTGATATAGCGATAAAATCCCAGAACATCGCGGTAAAAATCGCACCAGTGATTCATCTTGCCGAGTTCGACGTTGCCGACCATATGGTCAACCAAAACCACGCCGACATCTTCGCCTTTGACATCGGTCGCCGCAAATCCGGGCAAGAAAGTTCCGTCGTAATTGTGTCCGTTGCCGTTGTTGTAGGAAATAAACGAATGAATCGTGTCGCCGTAAGTGTGAATCGCGGCGCGGCGAACAGTGCCGTTTTCGTCGGTCATATCGTGCGGCTCAATCGCCGATTTCGCGCCGCGTTTGATCGCTTCGTTGTAAGCGTGATCGGCATCTTCGACCTGAAACGCAATATCGTAAACGCCGTCGCCGTGCGTTTTGATATGCTCGCTCCCGAAATGATCGGGCGAAAGCGGTGTCGTGAAAACGAGATTCACACGATTCTGCCGCATCAAATACGAAGTCGTCTCGCGGTTCCCAGTCTCCAATCCGGTATAGCCCGCCCGCGTAAAGCCGAACGCCTTCCGATAATAAAACTCGGCTTGTTTGGCGTTGCCGACGAAAAATTCGAGATGATGTATTTTTTTCAAGCCTAATGGATTTTTTTCTTCCGTCATAATGTTCACCTGTTGATAATTTTGATTAAAGTTTAATCGAAAGTTCGAGCTGTCCGCCAAGTCCCACTTCGATGATTTTTTGTAAAGTCGAAAGGCTTACGTCTTTGATATTGTTCTCGACTTTTGAAATATACGCTTTGTTCGTGCCGCATTTTTCGGCAAGCTGTTCCTGGGTCAAACCTTTTTCGAGCCGCGCTTCCTGAATTAGAACGCCGAACTTAAACTGCTCGTAACCTTTTTCAAAACTTTCTCTGTTCGGCGTTTCGCGCTTTCCATATTGTTCGTCAATAAACTTTTCCAAGGTTTTCGTGCTATTTTTTTTCGGCATAATATTCCTCTTTTATTCGCAATCCTCTTTCGATTTCCTGTTTCGGCGTTCGTTGTGTTTTCTTATGAAAGCCGTTCATCAAAACTATTAATTTGCCTTCATCAAAAAAGCAGAAAACCCGAAAAATGTCGCTGCCTTGTTTGATGCGAATTTCAAAAAGGTCGTCAGAATCTTCCAGACTTTTCAAATAGGTTTCAGGAACTCGCGGCAATTCCTCAATCAAACGCAGTGTCCAAACGATTTTGTCTTTTACCTTTTGTCTTCGCCCGGCAAAGAAATCGTTGAAATAATTTTTGTAAAGAACAACGGTTCTGAACTTTTCGCTCATAACTTGAAATTTATCTGAAAGCCGAACGCCTTCCGATAATAAAACTCGGCTTGTTTGGCGTTGCCGACGAAAAATTCGAGATGATGTATTTTTTTCAAACCTAATGGATTTTTTTCTTCTGTCATAATTGCCTCTCCATCTATAAACTAAAAATTTTCCTGATTCGGACTGATGTAAATTTCGCTCGCGTAATCGTCCAAACCGAATTTAATAAACTGAAGCCAGCCTTGTCTGCCGAGCAGATTTCTGTTTAACGAATAATCCTGCGCGAAATAAACCAGCGAATCAAATTTTAGTCCGAGCGTTTCGAGTTCAACATAATGCCCGAAAGCCGCCAAATTTCTTGCTAAAGTTGAAAGATTTTTTGGTAACCGCTTTCAATTTCGATGTCCAACTGCTCGCCTAATTCTCTTGCGAACAAACAAAACTCCGCGCCCGTGTCAATCTTCGCATTAAAAACAACGGACAAACCGTTTCCTCGTAAAGTGGTTTTTACCGTAATTCCGGCTTTGCGCGAATCGTAGATATGCCTGACCGCATATTCTATCTCATAACTCATTTTTAAACTCCGGCAAACGGCGGCGTGTCAAACGGCTCGACATAAGTTAAAAGTGCATCGGGGAAACCGGCGGCTCGCGCCTTTTGAGAAATTTCCTTACAGCCGTTTCCGCTCGCAATCAAACGATTTCCGTGCAGAGCGACGTATTGCCCCTGATATTTTTCGCTATTTTCCTGAAGCCACTGGTCATCACCCGAAAAATCGCGCGTCTCCGCTTTGCCGATATAGCGCGGCGTAAAACCTTCGGGCAGATAGTTTTTGCGCTTTTCCTCTACGGGCGCGAATCTCTCTTCGATCACATTTTTCGCCAAATCGTTTTTGCTGATTCCGTTACGCTGCGCTTCAACTTCAAGCCGATGTTCGATTTCGGGTGCGATTTCTATTGTCAGAGTCATTTTTGTCACCTCACTTATTCAAGCCTAAAGGATTTTTTCTTTTGTCATTATTGCCTCTTTATAAAATTTGTTATTTATCGAAATATACAACTTTACGATTGGTAGTTTTTACTGGTTGGTAAACTAATTTTCCTTCAACTTCAGTCGGCTCATATTTCGTCTCTTTGATCCAGTTTCCTTTTACGTCGAATTCAAACTCGGACTTTTTCTTTCCTACTACTTCACCTTTTGGCGAATAGACTGTTTGTTCGACGGTGTTTTGAATATCGTTGTAACTTACCAGATTTTTCGATGTAATCGTTTTGTCTGATTTGAATGAAATCAATTCTGTCATCCGGCATTTTTCATCTTTTACAAATCTAAATCCGTAATTATGCAAACTGTCAATAAATTCAG